>DATKVL010000383.1:0-3933 GCA_035530115.1 Dehalococcoidia bacterium
GGAGCAGCCCCAATGAGTGAAGCCACAGCCAAAAAGACGGACGAGGACCTGCAAAGTATTGTCAAGTTTGCCGTCACCGAGGCTATCGATTTTATTGAGTCTGACATCGCCGAGCAGCGCAACAAGGCACAGCGCTATGCATCAGGGGCGGTCGATCTTGGTCATGAGGAGGGCAGGTCTAAGGTAGTCGCAACAAAGATACGCGACACCATCCGGGTCATTGTGCCCAACCTGATGAGGGTGTTCCTAGCACATGAAAACCCGGTTGAGTTCGTGCCCAGAAAACCTGCCGACGTAGAGGCTGCTGAGCAGGCCACTAAATATATCTCCATGGAGTTCGAGAGGCTGGACGGGTTCCGTCAGTTGAACGACGCCTTCATCGATGCGGTGACCAAGAAAACCGGGTTCATCAAGGCCTACTGGGATGAAAAGGAAGAGGTCACTCACCACCAATTCACCAACCTGACAGACGATCAGTTGACCCTGCTGCTGGACGAGCAGGACATTGAGATCACCGAGCAAGAGTCAGAGATGACTCAAGTCAAGGACCCTACAACCGGGGAGCTGGTCGAGGGCATGCTGCACACTTTACACCTGACCCGGACCGCCACCACCGGGTGCATCGTGATGCAGGTGATCCCTCCTGAAGACTTCTTTATCGACTCCGGCGCCACCTGTCTGGATGACGCCTATATCTACGGTCACCAATGCGAGATGCGTGTAACCGACCTTGTAGCTATGGGGTTCCCTTTCGAGGAGGTTGTCGAGATGGGATCGATCCATGCTGACGAGAGCGACACCTCGGAGAAGTACGAGCGGGAGGATTACACCGACGACAGCGATGCCATGCTGGCTGACCCTGCCATGAAACTGGTCACCGTCACAGAGGCCTACATGAAGGTGGACATAGAGGGCAATGGCGAAGCCGTGATGCACAAGTTCCTTCTGGCTGGCAAGGAGTACAAGATTCTCGAGAAGGAGCCATGGACAGGCCACTGTATTGCGGTGTTTGAAAGCGACCCTGAGCCGCACTTGTTTTTCGGTCACAGCATCCCGGACATTCTCTACGACGAGCAGGACGCAGCAACATCCATGCTCCGTGGCATCCTCGACAACATAGCGCTGACCAATGAGCCACGCACCGAGGTCAATGACGACATCATCAACATGGACGACATGCTGAACAATGAGATTGGCGGCATCGTGCGAAGCAAGGCAATTGGTCAGGGCATCAATCCTCTGGTGGTGGAGTTTATCGCCGGGAGCACCCTCCCAGCAGTCATGTATTTTGATCAACAGATCGAAGCCAAGACCGGCATCAACTCGGTGACATCTGGACTGAATGGTGACGAGCTCACCAACCAGACAGCCACGGCAGTCAACGCTCAGGTGAAGGCTGGAGCGAATCAGCTTGAAGCCGTCGCGAGGCACCTTGGTCAGGGGATGAAAGACCTGTTCAAGATCATGCTGGACCTTCTGGTAGAGAACACAGATGAGCCTGTCCTGATGCGCCTGTCTGGTCAGAATTTCGTTGAGATGGACCCACGAAGTTGGGACACCAAGATGGACATGCGGGTCAATGTCGGGCTGGGCAATGGGCGCGATGGAGAGAAGCAGGTTGCGCTGGGGCAGGCTCTACAGCTCCAGATTCAGATGATGCAGATGCAGATACCAAACCTGCCTGAGGCAATGCACAACACCGTGGCAGATATGCTTGCTATCAGCGGTGTGCGCAACGCAGACAGATACTTCCCGCCAGCAGAGCCACAGCAGCCCGGTCAGGAACAGCAGGGAGGTCAGCAGCAGCAGGGCGGCGACCCGGCTCAGGCTATCATCCAGAGTGAGCAGATCAAGGCGCAGGCAAGCCAGCAAGAGAAGATGATGGACCTGCAATTCAAGATGGCAGAGATGATGAAGAAAGACGACCTCGAGCGCGACAAAATGGCGCAGGGCCTGATGGTAGATTTTGCCAAGATACTGGGGCAGTACGGGGTGCAGGTAGACATCGCTGGTATCAAGGGTGAGCAGGAAAAAGAACGCGCCATGATGCAGCCCCCACAACCGGGACCGGGTCAGGCAGCCAACGGTCCCATGTAGCGCTTGCACAGCGGTTAAACGAGGAATAGAATGTGACAAATCACGCAATAGTAGACAAGGCTCAGAGAGCCAGAAACTTGGTCAACGATCCAACCTATCAGGAGATCGTGATTGAGGTAAAGTCCAGACAGACCGCAGTGTTTCTAAGCCCTACCTCTTCACCTGAAGACCGGGAACAAGCTCATGCGATCATCCGGGCATTATCAAAGATCGACGAGTGCATACGCAGTTTACACAATGCCGCAGTGGTCGAATTGAAACGTAAATAAGACAGGAGCAGCACCGTGTTACCGACTGCAACAGAGACAGAAGATCGATCAGGGTTTGACGGTTCTATTGATAGTGCCGTAGAGCTAATGCTCAGCCCGGAGCTGAAAGGGGAAACCGTTGAGGCAGAAGAGGTCGAAGAAGAAGAAACCCCGGTAGAGGCACCTCAGGAGACTGAGACTGAACCCGAGGAGGATGACGACGAAGAATACGACTACGACAGTGACGCAGATAGTAGCGCCGATCAAGAGGACCCTGCGGAGTCCCCCAAGCTGTACACCGTTAAGGTGGACGGCAAAGAGGAGCAGGTAAGCCTAGACGATCTTAAGCGCGGTTACAGCGGCCAACAGTACGTCCAGCACGGCATGAAGGAGGTCGCAGAAGCTCGTAAGCAGGCTGAAGGCGTGTACAACTCCCTCGTGCAGGAGAGACAGCAGATAGCACAGTTTGTCGAGAACGTGAGAGCGGGTGGATTCACCCCACCTCCCAAGGAACCCGACAAAAATACGTTCGACTCCGATCCAATCGGATACATGAACGCGAAGATAGAGTATGACGAAAGCAAAGAGGCTTATGAGTCGCAGCTTGGCAGGCTGCAACAAGTCGCCTCCCGCCAGACCGAAGCAGATCAGGCAGCTATGCGGGCATACCTACAGGGCGAGTTAAGATCGCTGCAAGCCATCGAACCTGATTTTGCCGACGCCGATAAGGCAGGCAAAGTTAAAGACGCCATGATCAAGACTGGGATAGATGTCTACGGATATGCCCCAGAAGAGATTCAACAGATTGTTGATCACCGAGCCATACGAGTCCTCCGGGACGCTATGCGCTATCAAGAGATCAAGAATGGCAAGGTCAATGCTGAGGCAAAGACCAAGAAGAAGATGGCACACGCTACAGCGAAAAAACGTCGGCCCACTACTGCTCAATCCAATAGGCGTAAACAACAAGCCAAACTGAGATCGTCCGGCAACATCGATGATGCGCTCGGACTACTGATGCAATAACTGGAGAACGACCATGACACAACCTACAGGTACATTTGATTCATATGACATGGAGGGTATCCGAGAGGACCTTTCCGACATCATCTATGATGTCTCCCCGGAGGACACTCCCTTCTACAGTAAGTGTAAGAAGACGACTGCGAAGAACACTCTCCACGAGTGGCAGACTGATGCCTTGCGCGACTCTGGCGACAACGCTCACGTTGAGGGCGACGACACCGTTGCAGACACCCGGACACCAACTGTGCGTCTGGGCAACTACACCCAAATCTTCAAGAACGCTGTTGTGATCCCCGACACAGACTCCGGTCTGGATAAGGCTGGTCGAGCGCGGGAGATGGGCTACCAAGTCCTGAAGACTGCGAAAGAGCAGAAGCTCGATATCGAACGAGCACTGTTCCTGAACAACGCGAAGGCTGTAGGATCAAGCACTGTCGCTCGTGAGCTGGCTGGCGTCCCGACATGGGTCATCACCAACACCGACCTCTCCGACGGTACACTGGCTACTGGTGACGGCACAGACGTGTTCACCGCAGGTGTTCTTCCTTCCCCGTTCGATCAG
>DATKVL010000384.1:0-1952 GCA_035530115.1 Dehalococcoidia bacterium
GATAATTGGTAGTCAATCTCGTGCAAAGCTAATTCTTGCCCTAATCTGGATTTTTCAATATACTGACGAAGGTAACTAGATGAAATTGGACAGGCGAATAACCAATCTCATTATTACAGGTTTCTCAGGCACCGGTAAATCTCTGGTGGCTAAGGAGGTAGCCTGGGGATTAAATTGGGATTTTCTGGATACCGATGATGAGATAGTTAAACAGACTGGCAAGCCTATCGCCGAGATTTTTCGTCAGGATGGGGAAGGCAAGTTCCGGGAGCTGGAACGCGAGATGATTAAGAAAGCTTGCCAGCAAAGGCAGGCAGTCATAGCTATTGGCGGCGGTGCTATAGTTGACCCGCAAAACTATGAGCTGCTTGCCAAGACCGGGTTAATTGTTTGTCTGGAGGCTAAACCTGAGATAATCTATGAACGCTTGTTCCATGAGGCTGCCTGTAGTCCTGAGACCGAAGTTCGCCCCCTTTTAGCTATTGATAACCCTTTGGAACGTATCAGGCAGCTTAAAGCCTCCCGGCAGCCTTACTATGCCAAAGCGGATTGGACAATTCATACTGACGGCTTAAACATCAGTGAGGTAGCAGAAGAGGTAATAAGGGCCTGGAGATTGCTTCGCCTCGCTGGCGGCTGTCAGCTGTCAGCTTTCGGTGACAAAGACGTTGCCTGCATGGTGGAGACTAGGACTCAAAGTTACCCTGTCTTTGTTGGCTATGGTTTATTGGACAAGCTGGGCGAAAAGATGAAAAAAGCTGCTTTGTCCGGTACAGCCACCATAATTAGCGACAAGGATGTCTTCTCTCTTTACGGCAGCAAAGTTGAGGGAATCCTCAAGGACGCTGGCTTTGCTGTTAATTCCTTTGTAGTGCCGACGGGTGAAGAAACGAAAAACATGGACTATGCCATCCAGATTTATGATTTCCTTGTCGAGCATCGAGCGGAGCGGGACGACATTATTATCGCCTTGGGTGGGGGCATGGTAGGTGACTTAGCGGGTTTTGTCGCTGCCACCTTCTTGCGGGGCATACCCTGGATACAGGTGCCGACCAGTTTGGTAGCCATGGTTGATGCCAGCATCGGGGGTAAGGTCGGGGTTAATCATCCTGAGGGAAAAAACCTTATCGGCGCCTTCTATCAGCCTAACTTGGTTTTGGCTGACTGTCAGACTCTTACCACTCTGCCTCAGCGTGAGCTGATCTCAGGCTGGGCTGAAGTTATTAAGCATGGCATGATTCTTGATGAGGAATTTGTTCAATTCTTGGAGGGCAATGTTAATAGGCTGACAAAACTGGAGCCAGAGTTGATTACCCGAGCTATTGCCCGTAGCGTTGCTATCAAGGCTCAGGTCGTCAGCCAGGATGAAAAAGAAAGGGAAGGGAAACGCACCATCTTAAATTATGGACACACCATCGCTCACGGTTTAGAGGCTGCTACTCAGTATAAACGATTCCTTCACGGCGAAGCGGTAGCCATTGGCATGGTGGGAGCGGCTAAGCTCAGTCAGCGGTTAGGTCTTTTGCCTTCAGCGGCGGTGGAGCGCCAACAAGCCCTATTACGGGCATTGGGCTTACCCACGTCATTGCGAGTGAAGCGAAGCAATCTCAAGTTGAGCCTTGCCGGGATAACTAGGGCCATGGAACTGGATAAAAAAGTGAGAGGAAAAGCAATTCGCTGGGTGCTGTTACAAGATATCGGCAAAGCAGTAATTCGTAGTGATGTGCCTCAGCGAGACGTGTTAGCTGTTCTTCAAGAGCTAGCGGAGCTGTGACCTCTTAGCTCAATGCTTTGACAAGCAGCTAAGAATACAATACGATTTAATTACTTAATACAATAATATATAAATTAATGTTGTGCGAGGTACAATATGGAAATGCGGGTAGTAAATCTTGAGGAAAAGGCTCGTTTGATCAAAGAGCGACATAAGTACAAGCTAATAGCTGAACTGA
>DATKVL010000385.1:0-1678 GCA_035530115.1 Dehalococcoidia bacterium
GCGATACTATCTACTACCACCCAGGACTGAGCGCGTTGGTGATGTACAAGGAGCAGCGTTATTTCCTGGCAGGTGGCCAGGTAAATGGAAGGATTGGCATTGATGACTGGACAACCGGAAGCACAAAATCAGAAGATAAGCCAAGTGCCCGGCACGATGCCGAAGACGGCCAATTGGCGAAGGTGCCTCTTACATGTGGGTTCGCTGAGGGCGTCATCGGGCTGTATGACAGCGCTGTACCCGCTAGGGGAAATTCAACCATTTATCACTGGCTGGCGGCAAATACACACTTCCACGGAGTCGAGGAACTCAACGCTCTGGTCAAAGAACGTGGACCTGAGTCATTCATCATACGCACCCGTGATTACTGGCGAGCATGGGTGAATAAGGAATTGCTGGACTTTACCGACCTGCCGGCCTCTATATTGGACCTGTACCGCCGCAGCTTGCTCACGATGCGTGTGCAGACTGATAACCGCGGCGCTATCATTGCCAGCACTGACTCAGACATCGCCGAAGTCCTGGGGGACAGCTACTCTTATGTGTGGGGTCGTGATGGCGCCTTCACCGCTAAGGCCCTCGACATGGCCAACTACGATGAAGTCAGTCATAAGTTCTTCGATTTTTGCGCCAATGCCATCACCAGTGAAGGCTACTTCCTTCACAAGTACACCTCTAACGGGTATCTGGCAGGCCAATGGATGCCCTGGGCAGACGAGGAGGGCAAGCTGCAACTGCCAATTGAAGAGGATGAGACTGCTTTAGTGCTATACAGCCTCTGGCACTACTACAATAAGTTCCACAATGTAGAGTCCATCCGTCCCCTTTATCAAAAGCTAATTAAGAACGCTGCCGATTTTATGGCTAGCTATAGAGAGCCTCATACGAACCTTCCGGCACCTTCATATGACCTTTGGGAGGAACGCCGTGGCATCCACTCGTTTACCGTGGCTGCGGTCTGGGCAGGCTTACAAGCGGCAGCCAATTTTACGGAAATGTTTGGTGAGGTGGCACTTACAAAACAATACCGCCAGGCTGCTGCTGAGATAAAAGAGGCGGCTATTGAGTATCTTTTTGACAAGAAGTTGGGGCGCTTCCTGCGCTCGGTCAAAGTTGACGCTGACGGTGTGGTGGAACCGGACTACACTATTGATAGCAGTATTTGCGGTCCTTTTCTCTTCGGCATGCTCCAGGCTACTGATCCCCTTATTGAGAGCACGATGGCAGTACTTATGGACAGGCTTTGTTGCAAAACCGAGGTGGGAGGCATTGCCCGTTACGAGAACGACCGCTACCAGCAAGCCAGCCAGGACATAGCCAATATTCCCGGTAACCCATGGTTTGTTTGCACCATGTGGGTAGCACAGTACCACACTGCCAGAGCTCAATCGGTAGATGACCTAAAGCCGGCCCTTCAAATCCTCACCTGGGCTCAGCACTGCGCTCTCCATAGTGGTGTTCTTGCTGAGCAGGTTCATCCGCATAATCATGCTCCGCTCAGTGTCTCACCGCTGACCTGGAGCCACGCCGCTGTTGTGATAGCAATCCACGAATACATCGACAAGTACCGTGAACTACAAGCACAGCTACACCATAGGCAAAAAGGTACATAGTCCGCTTATCCGGTCTTTGAATCTCCTGTTGAACAATCTGACGAACTGTGTGATGTATCGAATTA
>DATKVL010000386.1:0-4438 GCA_035530115.1 Dehalococcoidia bacterium
GATTTACCGGTGCCTGAGAAACCTGTAATAATGAGATTGGTTATTCGCCTGTCCAATTTCATCTAGTTACCTTCGTCAGTATATTGAAAAATCCAGATTAGGGCAAGAATTAGCTTTGCACGAGATTGACTACCAATTATCATATTTGTCAGTCATTTTTCACGTGGTGCCAGCTTAAGACATATTGCGTGCATTCGGCTTACGACTAACTGAACTGGCTAGTGAGTATGGTGCAACTATTCACCCAGATCGGTTGACTATCCCGTGGCGACAGGGGGTATTCAAAAGGAGTGTGCTAACACACTCTGCCCAGCGTGACCTGCGTGGCCAGATGGCAATCCTATTGACAAATTTCCAAGGGCAAGTTATCATACAAGTTCAGGGTAGCTGCGTGTCACCATAACCCGTGTCTCTGCCCGAAGAAAAGTGATGTTTGTGTGCGTGAGGTTGCTATTGTGAATTCGTATCAGAGTCGTTGTCGGCATCTCTCACCGGGGTTGGCCGGCTTTTTCAACCGATACGGATTAAATTGTGAAAAAATCTGGAGAGAACGCTTTATAGACTTAGTTAACAGGATTTTAACAAAAGTAGCATATTATTAGAGATAAAATAAAGCCAAAGAGAGGAGGTGATGCCTAGCGAATGAAATTTTATAGAACTAAAGTGTCGGCAAATTCAACAAAGGAGGAAAAAGTATGACGAAAAAACTTATAGTGACTATTGTAGCACTGATAGGCATCATAGCCATGGTGCTTCCGGGGTGTGATGGAGGAGAACCTCTACCTAGTATCTATATCGGCAGTGGTGCACTTGACGGTAACGGTGTCCCGGTGGACTTCTTCTCTGATGTACACGTACGGAAAGCTTTCTGCTATGCCTTTGACTATGACACCTACATCGCCGAGGCTCTGAGCGGTCAGGGTGTGCAGAGAGGCTCGCCGGTCGTTGAAGGGCTTTACGGCTATGATTCTGATGCGCCCATGTACGAGTATGACCTGGACGAGGCAGTGGCGGAAATGAAGCTCGCCTGGGACGGCGATGCCTGGGACAAAGGGTTCAAATTTACACTCCTCTACAACGCCGGTAACCTGCCTCGTAAGACCGCTTGTGAGATGGTATCCGAGAAATGGGCCTATATCGGCGCCACTGACCCGGACATTCTTGATGGTGAACATTTTCAGGTCAGCGTGCAGGCACTGGCGTGGCCGACTATACTGGGTAAAATCTTCGGCGCTCGAGATATGCCCATGTTCCAGATAGGCTGGATGCCCGACTACCCCCACGCCGATAATTTCATCGTTCCCTTCATGCACAGCGCAGGTACGTTCTCTTATTTCCAGGGCTACGGTGATTCTGCACTCGACGCCCAGATCGCGGCGGCCTTCCAGGACACCAATCCCACGACGCAACTGGTGAAGTACGCGGCCCTACAGCAGCGTTACTACGACGATGCCCCTGGTATCGTGCTGGCCCAGCCGCTAGTGAGGCGTTACTTCACGCAGCATGTAACTGGCTTCTATTACAACCCCTGTGAATCTTCTTATCCGGGCGATATCTTTTATCTGACCAAGGCGGACAATGGGGATGATATACCATACAAGAACGCTGGTAGCCTTATCGAGCTGACCATCGGAGACGCCGAGTCTCTTGATCCAGCCTGGCAGTATGACAACGCTAGCCTTGAGCAGTCGCGTCATATCTACGAGACGCTTATTTACTATTCAGGCAACTCCACCGACACATTTGACCCCATCCTGGCTACTAACACTGGGGAATTCAGCGCGACAAATAACACCCTGCGCTTCACGATCCGCGAGGGCGTCACCTTCCACAGTGGTAACAACATGACCCCCGAAGATGTGGAATATAGCTTCGAGCGGGCGATGTGCCAGGACAGACCGGGTGGACCTATCTGGATGTTCTACCAGGCACTGATAGGTGAAGATGTGTGGAGCTACGACGACACTACTTATGCAGCTATTGATGCTTCGGTGGAGGTTGACGGCCAGGACGTAGTGTTTACACTGAGTGGTGCGTACTGGGAGCTGCCGTTCAAGCAAGTTCTGTGCGGTGGATGGGCCTCAATTGTCGAGAAACAGTGGTGTATCGACAAGGACGACTGGGACGGCACTGAAGTAGGTATTGCCGATGTTCTGCACCCTCTGCTACCTGGTGACACTGCGCTCTTCGACGAGTGCAATGGTACCGGACCCTGGAAACTGAGCCTGTGGGAATCGGGCGTTCAGATAGTGAAGGTGAAGTACGATGGCTACAGAGCTCCTGTGCCCTTCGACAATGTCGTCTACAAGATCGTAGAGGAATGGAGCAGCCGAAAGCTCTCGCTTCTGGCCGGGGATGCCGACATCGTTTATGTGCCGGGCACTAACTTCGACGAGATGGACACGGAGGAAGGCCTCAACATCTTCAAAAACCTGCCTTCGCTTTCCATTGATGCATTCTTCTTCAACATGATTATCGGAGGACCCGCAGAGTGACGTTGCAGAGCTCCTGGTGAGCTTGGTGAGACAACTCAGGAGACCCCCGCTTGCAAGCGGGGGTCTCTCTATGATATAAAGGTCTGCCGTGGAACTCAGGTCCTATATTATCCGCCGCCTGCTTCTTCTTATCCCGGTGCTCTTCGGGGTGACCGTGTTCATTTTTGGCATCACCATGCTTTTCTCCCCCATAGAGCGTGCATCTCTTTATATCCGTAGCGCGAGGCAGATGGGCGATATACCGGCTATCATCGCGACTTATGGTCTTGACCAGCCGTTCTGGGTACAGTACGGCACATGGATTAGCCAGGTGTTTCACGGTAATCTCGGCTGGTCGTCTGTAGTTAATATGCCTGTCTGGGACGCTATCTGGAATTTCCTGCCGGCTACCCTGGAGCTTGCCATATTCGCTACGCCGCTTATAATCTTAATGGGCGTCTTCCTCGGTACCAGGGCCGCCGCTCACAAGGACAGGCCGCTCGACCATGTGACGCGGGTAGGAGCCATCGCCGGATGGTCTCTGCCGACCTTCTGGCTGGGGTTAATGCTGCTAATGGTCTTCTACGGCTTGTTCCGCGGCC
The DNA here is from genome assembly GCA_035530115.1 of Dehalococcoidia bacterium. Taxonomy (GTDB): domain Bacteria; phylum Chloroflexota; class Dehalococcoidia; order GIF9; family AB-539-J10; genus RBG-13-51-36. The sequence goes on from DATKVL010000386.1 coordinate 3,077, forward strand.
TCCTGCCACCAGACCGGCTAAGCTTCCCGATGAACCTACTGGTCAACTCCGCCGACTTTGTCCGTTATACTCGTATCAACACCATCGATGCTATCCTCAATCTTAACGGGCCCGTCCTTCTGGACGCCTTGAGACACCTTATCTTACCGGTAATCACCCTTTCGGTGGTCAACGTGGCGTTTATTATGAGGCTGATGCGCTCCAGCATGCTGGAGTCCTTGGGTAAGGGATATATTCTCACCGCCAGGGCCAAGGGGCTTTCTGAAAGGGTGGTGGTCAACAAGCACGCCCGCCGCAATGCCCTCATCCCTGTGATAACAGTATCGGGTTATGTGTTTGCCGCTATGGCGAACGGTGTCGTGATTACCGAAACCATATTTACCTTTAAGGGCATCGGCTGGTGGGCCGCGCTGGCGGCGACTCGTTTGGACATAGCAGGGGTGCTGGGCTTTGCGCTCTTTAACGCCGTCTTGTTCGTACTGGTCAACCTGGTGGTTGATATCCTCTATACCCGCGTTGACCCACGAGTGAGATTGGGAGGAGTAATGCAGTGACCGACTGGAAATTCATGGCACGGCAATTGGCCAGAAACCCGCTTTCGCTTATAGGAATCATAATCATCTTCATCTTTGTCATCCTCGCGATCTTCGCTCCTCTTATCGCGCCACCGCAAGGGTACCGGGACCCCTACATGATACCCCGCGACGGTTACTCGGCGACGCCACAGCCTCCCAGCGAGGAGCATATCTTCGGCACCACCGAGGGGCAGTACGATATTTTCTACGGGGTTATCTGGGGCACCCGCTCCGCGTTTCACGTGGGCCTGGTGGTGATAGGCATTGTGGTCGTCATAGGGATTGTCCTGGGTAGCCTGGCGGGCTACTTCGGTGGGGTTATCGACGAGGTTATCATGCGCATCACCGATATCTTCCTGGCCTTCCCGGCACTAATCCTGGCCATGGCAATCGTCACCGTCATAGGTCCCAGCCTGAAGAGCGTCATGATTGCTCTTATCGTAGTATCGTGGCCTTCCTACGCACGGCTGATCCGCGGCGACATACTGCAGGTGCGTGAAGAGGACTACATCGAGGCTTCTCGCGGGCTGGGCGCCTCAAGCGCTAGGGTCATAATCCGACATGCGCTGCCCAACGCCATCTACCCCACCCTTATCATGGCTTCACTCGACATAGGGGCGGTGGTACTGTCAGCGGCAGCACTGAGCTTTCTGGGCCTGGGCGCCCCCGAAGGTTACGCCGACTGGGGGCAGCTGACTTCATTCGCCCGTAACTGGATCGTAGGGCCGACCGCCGAACCTTTAAAGTACTGGTTCGCAGTGACCATTCCGGGCCTGTTCATCCTCTT
>DATKVL010000387.1:0-8512 GCA_035530115.1 Dehalococcoidia bacterium
TGGATTTTCCTCGACAGAGCCCGGGCTTCTTCGCCAGAACCGGTGAAATTGTCATCCAGAGTCCCGAACACAAACCCTAGATCCAGTGCATGGCAAGCACCAAGAATTCCGTTCATTAGCGGTGAAACCCAGTTGAACAGATACATGTAAGTCAGCTGTTGACGGCGATAATGTGCCTCGGCAAGCCGAATCGCCGGCATGCGGAAAACCCTGTCCGATTGGATAGCAATAAACAATTCAGCAGGGGTGACCAGAAGGTTGCTCTGGCTACGAGCCTGGCGGTAGACTTCTACCAGCCCGGTCACATCCCCACCCGGGATGAGACGCTGGCAACGCCGCAGCAGGCCAGCCTCATTCAAGCTGGGAAGATTTCTATCCAAAACGGCAAAAAACTTCCATTCATCCAAGGTGGTGCCGATCAGGACTGGAACATTGTCTGCCGAGCCGCCAGCAATAGCGTGGATCGGCAATTCTGGAATCACATTACCATCAACCACGGGCTTGAGAGGCAAGCCATCCATAGCCAATTTCGGATCACTCGTTCTAGCCATAAGTTCCACCTGAGCATTGATAATCTGCTGCTCAGTAAGCGACCGCAATTTGTTAACCTCGGTCGGCTTTATATCTAAAATGTCGAGAAAGATAGCCCCCAGTTTCTCAGCACGCTCTAGCGAGTTCACATGATGAGCCGCCCCACTTTGGAGGATAGCTCTATGAAAGAGCCCGCGTGCCTTAGGCATTGCCAGTAACACCCCCACGCCCATGGCCCCGGCGGACTCGCCGAAGATGGTCACATTGTCCGGGTCCCCGCCGAAGCGCGAGATGTTATCCCGCACCCACTCCAGCGCAAAGACCTGGTCGAGCAGTCCCTCATTTCCTGTAGCTGGTATCTTGCCTTTTGTGACCTCATTTAGATTAAGAAAACCCAATACGCCCAGTCGATAATTAATAGTCACTATCACCACGTCACCGCGTGTAGACAGAGTCCGCCCATTGTAGATCAACCATGAGCCGGCACCGGTAGTGAAGAAGCCGCCATGGACCCAGACCATAACCGGGCGCTTAGCACCATCCAGCCCGGGAGTCCAGATATTAAGGTAAAGACAGTCTTCGCTTTGTGGCTGTTTCTCTGGTGGTTCCAGAAACTGGATCTCCATAGGCGACTGTGGAGCGGTGGGGGCAAACTCCTTCGCCGGTCTAACTCCGCCCCAGGGTTCGGGAGGCCCAGGCGGCAACCAGCGGCGCTCGCCTACCGGCGGTGCTGCATAAGGTATGCCACGGAAAATGTATAGACCCTTTCTGAAAACACCTTCGATTTTGCCTGAGGTAATCTCGACAACTGCTGTTGAAGCCTCAATCATGGCTTTCCCTGACCTAAAGGCGGACTGAATTATAATAACTTTTTACCTCCATCGTCAAACACTACCCTTTTCTTAGATAATTTGACACGTGCTATACTATTAGCCAGGATTCTGGAAAAACTGAACTATGACTGTGTCGGTTAGTCCGGGATCGTAACACCCGCTTATTAAATCTAAAAAGGAGGCAGCAATGTTAGAGGTATTTTTAACTGAAGAGCGCAAAAAGTTCAGACAAGAGGTTCAGGACCTGGTCAAGAGCATACCACGGCAGCTTATACTGGACATGGATGCCGATAAAATCGAGTTCCCCTACGAATTTGTCAGGGAAGCCGGCAGGAGAAACCTGCTAGGCATCAGGTTTCCCAAGAAATATGGCGGCAGGGATCTTAAATGGGTGGATGAAATCCTCTACATAGGAGAGATTTATAAACTGGGCGTGCCTTTTGCCTGCCTCTGCTCAGTCATGTCTATAGTTGGCGAGGGCTTGAATGTGTTCGGCACCGAGGCCCAGAAGCAGAAATATCTCAAACCCCTTATAGCAGGTTCACAATGGGCTGGCGAGGCGCTAACCGAGCCAAGAGGCGGCTCTGACTTCTTCGGTGCCACCACCGTGGCTCGCAAGAAAGGAAATCACTATTACCTTACCGGGCAGAAACGCTTTGTCGTCGGCTCTGAAGGCGCCGATTTCTTCCTGGTATTCGCCGTCACCAACCCCGGAGCCGGCCGCGACTCGCTCAGCGCCTTCATCGTGGAGAGGGATATGGGTGTAGAGGTGAGGCACGTCTATGGTCTGATGGGCAGCCGGGGTACGGGCACAGGTAGGTTGGTCTTCCGCGATGTGCCCGTGCCGGAGGAGAATCTGCTGGGGAAGGAGAACCATGGGGCGAAGATATTCTATAAATTGATGGTGCCGGAAAGGATTGTTTCTGGCGGTGTGGGCGGTTCCAGAGCTATTCTGGAAATAGCCGCCCGGTATGCCAACAAACGGAAAGCTTTCGGTCAGACCATAAGGAATTTTGAAGGAGTGAGCTTCAAGATAGCCGACTGCGTAACTAAGCTCGATGCCGTAAGCGCCTTATCCTATGCTGTAGCCAAAACGATAGATGACGGCATAGGTACGCCGGGTTATCAAAGGAGACTGGTGTCCGAAGTCAAGAAGCTGGCCACGCAAACAAATTGGGAAGTGGTAAACGACGCCATGCAGATTCTCGGTGGCATCGGATATACCAATGTCTTCCCCGTGGAGCGAGTACTAAGAGAAGCCAGACTTCTTATGATTTGGACCGGTAGCAACGAAATCATGAACTTAATAATCCAGCATGAATACTATAAGGAAATTCTGGCTAAAGGAATCGAGGGCAGAGATATTGAAGCCGACGTTCCTCTCACCCAGGCAGAGCTGGCGGAGGAAAGGATCTACGAATCAGAACCCATAACTGCTGCCCCCTAATATGGAAATCCCTCGGATCTAGGTCTCCAATATTGGGCGACGTCGCTATCCAGCCGAAAAATACTTGACAATGCAAGGCGGGGGAATAGTACATGTTAATTTTTTGGAAAAACTAAACCGTTACGGAAAAGGAGCAACTTTATGGATGTCCTCGAAGCCGTGAAAAAGCGTAAGAGTATCAGGGGCTACAAACCCGACCCTGTGCCTAAAGAGGTTTTAGAGGAAATACTGGAATTGGCGAGCCATGCCCCGTCCGCTATGAACACCCAACCCTGGGAGTTCACCGTGCTCACTGGTGAGGTTTTGGAAAATATAAGACGGAGCAACGTTGAGCTGCTCAACTCCGGAACGCCGCCTAACCCCGAGCACGTGGTTGCGGGCTGGCCGAGGGAGAGCATTTACCGCCAACGCCAGGTAAACCTCGCCAAGCAGCTTTTTCAGCTTATGGACATACCCAGGGAAGACAGGGAGAAAAGGGCAAAATGGCTGGAGCGCGGATTTCGTTACTTCGATGCGCCAGCGGCGATCATCATGTCCACCGATCGCTGTCTGAGCGAAAGTGGACCACTGCTCGACATGGGCGCTTTGATACAGACTATCTGTCTTGCCGCGCTGCACTTCGGTCTGGGGACCTGCATCGAAGACCAGGGAACGATGTATCCCGATGTGTTAAGAAAATACGCCCACATACCGGAGGCCAAGCGGATAGTCATAGCCATCGCCATTGGCTACCCTGACTGGGATTTTCCTGCGAACAAAGTGGAAAGTGAGCGAGAGTCTATAAAAAACGTCACTGCCTGGCTCGGTTTCGACTAAGCAGCCATTTCAAAGGCGCATGGCAAGCTCAAATAATTCCTTTGAGATTGCTTCGTCGCCTTTGCCTCCGCCAGGCATTCTTCAGCATGGCACCGGGAAGTGATGGGCAGAGGCAAGGTGTATTACGCTGCTTTTAGCAAGTGTGGCATAATTCGGGCATCCGATGCTGTTTTGGCTATTATCCTAGATTGTGTGGAAATGTTTGCAGAATAATGCTGGCAAGAGAAGCTACCTCCGCCCCAGAACGCAACCAATAAAATCTCTTTTCCCACGGACAAAATCATTTGCCGACATTTCGCGCCTTCCTTCTAACTGAACCTGGCAAAGCCCTAAAATACCGTGCCTAGTTACCACCCCAACTCCAGGTGGCTCTGGCAAGGCGATTACTTCCCCTATCTCACCCTCTGCTACATCGCCAAAAGGAATAGCTCTATGGATTTTTAGTCGTTTCCCCTGATACCAAGTATAGCAGCTTGGCCAGGGATTGTACGCCCTTACTCTCCGCCAAAGCTCGAGTGTGGAAAGGTGCCAATCAATCTCGGCATCTTTACTAGTTATCAACTTACTACAAGTAGCCTGGGACTCATCTTGAGCTTGTGGTTTGAGTTCGCCCCCAAGCCATTTGGGTAAGGTCTCCAGTAAAAGCTTGGCTCCCACATCAGCCAGCGTGGAGCTAAGCGAGCCGGTGGTATTCATAAAGGAAATCCCCGCTTTCTCCTGAGCTAAAATCGGCCCGGTATCCAGTCCAGCATCCACCAACATTATGGTAACACCAGTAATTTCATCTCCGCAGAGAATGGTATTAGCGACTGGAGACGGACCTCGATGCCTCGGCAATAGTGAAGGATGAACGTTAAGACAGGCAAATCTGGGCAAGGAAAGCACTTCCGGGGGAAGAATAGAACCGAAGGCTGCCACAATTATTAGCTCGGGCTGAAAGCTGGCCAGCTTCTCCACCACCTCGCTTGATTTAAAAGTCTTTGGTTGAATAACTGGTATTTGTCGCTCCAGAGCCAGCTTTTTCACCGGAGGAAAAACAACCGGGCGCCCCCTGCCAGCCGGTTTATCGGGCTGAGTATACACAGCAAGCACCTGGCAGGAACCCTGGAGCAAAGACTCCAGTATGGTCACAGCAAATTGCGGAGTGCCCATAAAAACGGTGCGCACTTTCATAGCAAAACTATTTTTAATTAATTTTTTCATTATGTCAAACATTGCCTAGCGAAGGTTTGAGAAAACTTGATATTCTATAACTAGTAAGCCCTTAAATTCTTAACCGCACCTTACTACTCTTTTCAGCTATCTTTGTGGTTGAGCATTGTTGGGAATGGGGATAGATTGGAACCAGCGAAAGAAATTTGGAATAGAGCCCTAGGCAAGCTTCAAATTCAGGTCAGCAAGGCAAATTATACTACCTGGCTTAGCAATAGCCAAGGTCTAAGCTGCCAAGATAATACCTTTGTCGTCAGTGTCCCTAACATTTTTGTCGCTGAATGGCTATCCAAGCGCCTTTATCCTCTGGTAAGGAAGACCTTAGTTGATATTATGGGTAAGGATGTCGACGTCCAATTCGTGGTCCACAATCGCGAACAACTATCAGCTAGCCCTTTGGCCAAGCAAACCGATGGCGGGACAAGCAGCAAAGCTACACAGTATAGATTCAATCCAAGGTATACCTTTGATAACTTTGTTGTCAGCGATTCTAACCGGTTAGCTTATGCTGCCGCTGTAGAAGTAGCTGAAAATCCAGGAAGCAGTTATAACCCTCTTTTCATTCACAGCAGCACCGGGCAAGGTAAGACTCATTTACTACAAGCTATCGGGCATTTAACGACAACCAATGGGCTGCAAGCGGCTTATATTACCGCGGAACAATTCGCCAATGAATTTGTATTAGCTGTGCGAGAAAACCAAGTTGACAAGTTCCGCAGCAAATTCAGAAATATCCATATCTTTCTATTCGACGATGTTCACTTCCTGATCGACAAGAAACAAACCTTACAATGTTTTTTCCACACCTTCAACGAGCTATACAGCAATAACCTTCAAATTGTCATCACTGCCGACTGTGCTCCCAAAGACATGCATCCACTTAGCAGCAAGCTAAAATCACGCCTTGAAGGGGCTCTTGTCGTTGACATACAACCACCCGACTTTGAAACACGCCTGAATATCTTACGGGCTAAAGCAGAAACAATAATGACCTCAGACCTGGAAGGGGTGCTGCACATTGTAGCTGAGAAAGTATGCGAGAATGTCCGCCAGCTTGAAGGTGCTTTGGTATATCTAACTGCCCAGGCTACATTAAGTGGAACCAAGCTCACTCCCGAAACAATCAACAAGTTATTAACAAGCACGAATCACAAACAAGACATAAAGTTACTCCTATGGACGGTAGCGGACCATTTCAACCTTTCAACAGAAGAGCTAATTAACAAGAAAAGAGATAGAAAAACTACATTGGCACGACACGTGGCCATCTATCTTATGCGCGAAGGACACAACTACTCTCTAACCGAAATCGGCAAAGAATTAGGTGGCAGAAACCACACCACAATTCTTCATGGCTACGAAAAAATAGCTAGCGAATTGAGCATTAATCCTAACCTTTCTAAGCAAATTGCGGAAATCAAAGAGAAAATTAATTCACAGAAAGGTTATAGAGAGGCATACCAAGCTGTGTAGAATTACTAATAATTTGTGGATAAATTGTTGCTTATCCCGCCCGCACTGCCCTCTGAGCTCTGATCTCCCTCACTGTTTATTCCCCTCGCAACAACATTGTTTATAATGATTAGTACTTATCTATTAATATAATTAAGCCTATGTTAGGTTATTAACTTATGATATATAAAAGAGAAATTATGGTTGGGGGTGGATGTGGCGGGGATGGCTGTGTCAGCTTCCGAAGGGAGAAGTATGTTCCTTTTGGTGGTCCGGATGGTGGGGATGGTGGGGATGGTGGGAGTGTGCTTGTTATGGCTAGTCCCAACATGGTTGATTTGGGCTTAATGGGGTGGAAGAAGGAATTTGTAGCTGAAAACGGCCGTCGCGGAAGCGGTTGGAGGAAGCGTGGCAAGAAAGGGGAGGATTTAGCTATTTCAGTGCCCGTAGGTACACTGGTTTTCACTAAAGCTGATTCGGGGGAGGAGATACTTTTGGCAGACCTGAGTACCCCCGGGCACAAGGTTTTGGTGGCTAAGGGGGGCCGGGGAGGGCTGGGTAATGCTCGTTTTGCTACAGCGGTAAATCAAGCTCCTGAGATAGCTAGCAAAGGTAAATCAGGAGAAGAGCGGCATATTGTCCTGGAGCTAAGACTCATTACCGATATCTGTATTGTTGGTCATCCGAACTCGGGGAAATCCACTTTATTATCTGCGATATCGAGAGCCAAACCCGAAATTGCCGATTACCCCTTTACCACCCGCCAGCCAATTTTAGGAGTTATGCCAGACGATAGGAGAGACTTCATTGTTGCCGAGATTCCTGGCCTTGTTGAAGGCGCCCATCTTGGCAAAGGATTGGGAAATGAGTTTTTGCGCCATGCGGAAAGAACCAAGCTGTTGATTTATTTATTGGATGGCAGTTCGCCGACCGTTATCGATGACCTCAGCACGTTGGATAAAGAGATAGCCTTATACAAAGGCTTATCACATAAGCCAAAAATCGTGGCGGTAAATAAGGTAGATTTGCCTGAGGTTCAAGCTCGTTTGCCTGAAGTGAAGCAGCGCTTTGCCAGGCTTGGGGTGCCTGTCTTTTACATCTCTGCAGTTAGCGGCCAAGCTGTGTTAGAATTGGTGAGGAAAGCCATGGAAATGGTGGACCAGGCAAGCCAGGATGAGGAAATAATTTCGCAGGCACAAATAACGGTATTTCGTCCCAAACCGAGAAAGTAAAGAAGTGAATATAGGCGTTCTTGGTGGTACATTTGACCCTATCCATGTAGGTCACCTTGTTGTCGCTGAGGAAGCAAGAATAAGGTTAGGATTTGGGGAGGTTCTTTTCGTGCCTGCTGGGCAGCCCTGGCTTAAGCTAGACCGTAATATTACCCTGGCAGTCCACAGGGTAGAGATGGTACGCCGTGCCATAGCTGACAACCCTCATTTTAAGCTTTGCACTCTCGAAATAGAGCGCCCCGGTCCCTCTTACACCGTGGATACCCTGACAAGGCTACAGAAACAGCTAGGCAGTGAAGCAAGTCTTTTCTTCATCCTTGGGCGTGATACCTTAGCCGAGTTGCCTTTGTGGAAGGAACCGAAGAAAGTAGTTCAATTATGCCGGCTAGTGGTTGCCCCGAGATTAGGCTCAAAGGATTTGAAGCACTTAGAAACATCGATACCCGGGCTGCTGGACAAAGTTATTCAACTTGATATGCCTGTAATCGGGATTAGCTCCTCAGGAATTCGCCAGCGGATAGCTCAAGGGCTGCCCATTCGTTATCTGGTGCCCGCTGAGGTAGAAAGGTATATAACAGAACAAAAGATATATCCGATATCTGCGAGATAGCTAACGACCAAGTTCACTCACCGCACGGCGTTAGTTCGGATGTGCCATTGTCGAGATTCCCTGGCGAATTCTCCCAATATCACGCACCCCCTCGGTCCGGGAAGCCCAACGGCTAGATATCGAGGTTCCTCACATTCTGAGCATGGGCCAGGATGAATCTTTTGCGAGGCGGAACTTCGTCACCCATTAACATATGAAAAGCCTGGTCAGCGGCTATGGCATCCGCTACCTCTACTTTGAGCAGGGTCCTGTTAGCGGGGTTCATGGTTGTCTCCCATAGTTGTACAGGGCTCATCTCCCCCAGCCCTTTGTATCTCTGAATTTCTATTTTGCCTTCTCTTAGTCCTTTAAGCCTTTCTTCCTTTTCCTGGTCAGAGTA
>DATKVL010000388.1:0-1007 GCA_035530115.1 Dehalococcoidia bacterium
TGGGGGTGGCAAGTCTGCTATGGCTCAAGCCGGCGGAAAAGATGCTGCCAAGATTGACGAAGCCCTGAAATTAATCAAAAGTGTCATTGCGAGTAAAAGCTCCATTTCCTCAGAGGATAAAGATTAATAAACCATGCTTTCCTCTCCCTCGATGGGAGACGATTAAGGTGAGGGTGAAATGCGCAGCTTAGGGCTAGATATCGGAGATAAGAGAACTGGGGTAGCTATAAGCGACCCCCTGGGGATTTTAGCTACTCCTCTAACCGTGCTCGTCAGTAAAGACGAAGATGCCCTTATAGATGAGATTCTCAAGCTTGTGGAGCAATATAAAGCAGAATGCATTGTAGTTGGCTTGCCTCGCCGCTTAAACGGTGAGCTGGGAAAGCAAGCTAGCAAGGTAACTGTTTTCGTTGACAAATTGTCATGGCAAGCGAAGCACAGCAATCTCAACCAGCTTGATGTACAACTATGGGATGAACGACTCTCTACCAAAGCTGCCGAGCGCTTGAAGACGGAGACTGGTGGCAAGGGAAGCAAACTGCGCTCCAGGGCAAAAAGAGGAGCCAAAAATCACAGCTTTTCGGTTAAAGCCGAAGTAGATGCCATAGCGGCGGCCTTTATTCTCCAGAGTTTTCTCGATAGCCACCGCCCTGAGCAATAGCGAAGGATCTTAAGCGATGTCGAGATACATAGGCCTCATCGGTTACCCCATTAAGCATTCTATCTCTCCTTATTTCCAGCAGACTGCCCTGGATTATTATCGACTTGATATTCGCTATGAGGCTTGGGAGACAAGCCCAGCCCAACTTCAAGACATGGTGAATGATTTAAGAAAACCTCAAAATATTGGAGCTAACGTAACCGTGCCCCATAAAGAGACAGTTTTACCTTTATTAGATGAAGTTGATGACCTGGCAAGTTCGATCGGTGCTGTCAATACTATAGTCAAAAAAAATGACAGGCTTCTGGGTTTTAATACTGACGCCCGTGGTTTTATCGAGGCGTTA
>DATKVL010000389.1:0-5508 GCA_035530115.1 Dehalococcoidia bacterium
CAAGGCATTCTTAATTGCCCCGTTGCAGCATACCCTGGAGCAATAAGGCCGTTCATCATTTCGACAACCTACGCACTGGATCATTACCAAGTTATCACAGTTGATGATATCCGGGTTTTTCTTTACTATTTCTTCCTCAAGCTCAAGTTGAGTAAGCACCCTTGGGTCTCTTCCGTAGAGATATTCGTCTGGTTTATATTCTTGGGCTCCCGTGGCAATTATAGTAACACCATGATCTATCTTTTCTATAACTCTACCTCTATACCTCATTATTTCTGTGGTGAAGTTGCCGACATACCCATGGACGTCCACAATCCAAGTATCAGTATATACTCTAATCTTGGGATGTTCCTGGACTTTCTTAATAAGCTCGCCAAGAAATTGCTGGACATCATCGCCATCAAGATTGTAATGTATCCTTTTTGCTACCCCACCAAGCGCATTGCTCCTCTCGATAAGATGAACCTCGAATCCCTGTTCTGCTAACGTTAAGGCGCTGGCCATTCCTGCTACCCCTCCCCCAATAACTAATGCGGCACGGTTGACTGGAAGAGATAAAAGCTTCAGGGGCTCAATCAGCCTCGCTTTGGCTACCGCCATTCGTAGCAGGTCTCTTGCCTTTTCTGTTGCTTTGTCCGGCTCATGCATATGTACCCAGGAGCATTGGTCTCGTATGTTCGTCATCTCAAAGAGATACGGATTGAGTCCAGCCTCTCTGATTGTTTCTCGGAACAAAGGCTCGTGAGTTCTCGGGGTACAAGAGGCCACAACAACCCGATTCAGATCATATTCCTCAATCGCCTTCTTTATTTTCTCTTGAGTATCCTGGGAACAAGTGAAGAGGTTTCTTTCAGCATAGGCTACATTGGGCAAGGTCTTAGCAAATTCAGTGACTTCGGGGACATTTACATACCCGCCAATATTGATTCCGCAGTGGCAAATAAAAACCCCAATTCTTGGTTCTTCCCCACTGACATCTCTTTCTGGCGGATATTCCTTTATCTTAGTTAAAGTTTTTCTTGCAGGAGCAAGCAAGGTAGAGATTTCCCCTGCAGCCCCACTTGCTTGCATCACCGTCTCGGGAATATCCTTCGGTGCCGAGAAAGCTCCGCAGACGAATATTCCGGGCTTCGAAGTCTCCATTGGCGAAAACGATTTCGTCTGGCAAAACCCGTAAGGATTAAGCTGGATTCCAACCTTCTTAGCCAGCTTAACCAATTCTGGGGAAGACTGGAAACCTACAGAAAGAACCACCATACTAAATTTCTCAGTCTTTATTACGCCATCATCAGTAGCAAATTTGACCATCAGGTCCCCCGTGCCATCCGCCGCTTCAATGTTGTAAACCTTCGACCTGACAAAGCCTACGCCGATTTCTTCCTTGGCACGCTCGTAGTATTTATCAAAATCCTTGCCGTAGGTTCTGATATCCATGAAGAAAATGGTTATGTCCAGGGGAATCGTGCTGTGTTCCTTGGCAATCATAGCTTCTTTAATAGCATAGGTACAGCAAACGGAGGAACAATAAGGTCTGTCATGCTTTGTATCCCTGGAACCAACACACTGAATAAAGGCTATCTTCTGTGGTGGAGTCAGGTCAGAGAGCCGCAACAAATTGCCCTGAAACGGCCCCGAGGCAGAGAGTATGCGCTCAAACTCAAGACTGGTTACCACATTAGGAAATCTACGGTATCCCAATTCATATTGAACAGATGGATCGAAAAGTTCGTATCCGCCAGCAAACAAAATCGCACCGACCTCCAATTCCAGCTCCCTGGGCTCATCCTCAGCCAGAATCGCTTCCGCTTCACAAACGTTTGAGCAACCCTTGCAATCCATCTTCCCGGTGATCTTAAGACAATTGTTAACATCTCTAGTGTATTTGAGAGGTACTGCCTGAGGGAAAGGCACATAAATGGCTTTCCTCTTGGCCAGCCCTTGGTTGAATTCATCGACAAGCACAATAGGACATACGTTAATCCGAGAGATAGCTTCCTTCTTACAGTTTTCAATACATTTCCAGCAACCAGTGCAATTAAAGGTATTGTAGATTGGCTTTTCACAGTTGCATTCCTCTGCTTGTTCCTTTGAGCAGGTTATGCCGATAAAAACCAAGCCGTCTTTCTTAAAAACACCTACCTCTTCAAGTTTATCCAGAGCTCTCTCATCACATCCTCGAGAAACCACTCCAAATCTCTTATCAGGCCACCTGCTTTTGACCTGACGCACAAAGGTTGCCACGTTGTATCGCGGCTCTAGCTCTAATTCTGATAGCTCGTCCTTATTTGTAAAAAGATAAGGCCCTACGTGTCCCCATCTTCTTCGAAGCCCAATGACTCCATCATAGCCCTCGCCCAGAATTCCCTTTGCCTTAGTTATTATTTCTTCCTTCTCTAGGATTCTTTCTGTCTCCGCTATTATTCTTTTTTCAGCCATGCTTGTCACCCCTTGTAAACTTTCACAGCGCAAAATTTGAACTCAGGGATCTTGGCTTCAGGGTCAAGGTTTCTGCTGGTAAGCTCGTTGGCAGCACATTCAGCAAAATGGAAAGGTATGAATACCACTCCCGGTAAAATTCCCTCTGTAATGAAAGCCTTTATCTCAATTTCGCCTCGCCGTGATTTCACCCTTACCTTTTCCCCCTGCGATATGGAAAGCCTTTTCGCATCTTCAGGATTAATCTCCACAAACCCTGTAGGAAGTTCTCTCTCCAGAATAGGAATCCTGCGAGTCATCGTTCCGGTGTGATACTGGAACATCGATCTGCCGGTGGTCAAGATGAAGGGGTATTCTTTATCAGGTAGTTCAGCGGGCTCTCTATAATCAATGGCAAAGAACCGTCCCTTACCTCCGGTAAAGGCATCCTTATGAAGGAACTTGGTTCCAGGATGCTCCTCAGAAAGACATGGCCAGGCTAAGACCTTTCCGGTGTCTAACCGCTCATAAGAAATGCCGGCATAACTCGATGTAAGTGCTGCAATCTCCTCCATAATTTCTCTGGAAGATGTGTAATCAAATTGCGTTCCCCCAATTCTCCTGGCAAGTTCGCTCACTATTATCCAGTCCGGCTTGGAATCTCCTATTGGCTCTATCGCCTTCCTTATCCTCTGAACTCTCCTATCGGTGGCGGTAAAAGTCCCGTCCCTCTCAGCAAAGGAGCAGGCAGGCAGTACCACATGAGCAAATTGTGCTGCTTCGGAAAGGAATATATCCTGCACCACTAGGAAATCAAGAGAACTGAGAGCCTTCTTCAAATGATTTATATCTGGGTCGGAGAGGGCAGGATTTTCTCCCATAATATACATTGCTTTAAGCGAGCCATTAATAGCAGCATCGGTCATCTCAGTTACCGTGAGCCCTGGCTCTTGAGGCAACTTGACTCCCCAGGCCTCTTCAAATTTAGTTCTTGCTTTTTTGTCCTTAACCCGCTGATAACCTGAGTAAACATCCGGCAGAGCCCCCATATCACAGGCACCCTGGACATTGTTCTGCCCACGTAGTGGATTTACCCCTGTTGACTCGCGACCAACATTGCCGGTAAGCATTGCCAGATTGGCAACAGATAATACATTCTCAGTGCCAGTAGTATGCTGGGTTATGCCCATAGCAAATAGAATACTGGCCTTTTCAGCTTCCCCGTAAGATCGAGCTGCCTTCTCCAGAGCTACGGCGTCGACTCCTGTTATCCGACTGACTTTCTCAGGCGGATATTCTTTAATTTTCTTCTCGAGCTCCTCAAATCCTTCAGTGCGCTGGGCAATGAACTCATTATCAGCTAGATTCAAGGAGAGGATAAGATTCATGATGCCATTGAGCAGGCAAACATCTGTCCCTGGCCTATGCTGGAGATAAATATCGGCAAAATCAACTAGAGGCGTACGGCGGGGATCAGCCACAATGAGCTTTGCCCCTTTTTGCCTTGCCCGTAGAACCCTCGAGCTTATAAGGGGGTGTTGCTCCATCGTATTGCTTCCTATTACGAAAATACAATCCGCGCCTTCTATTTCTGGGACACTGTTTGTCATTGCCCCACTTCCAAATGCCTTACCTAAGCCTACCACGGTGGAGGCGTGGCAAAGCCGAGCACAGTGGTCAATGTTATTCGTGCCGATGACTGCTCGAGCAAATTTCATCAAGAGGAAATTCTCTTCATTAGTACACTTGGCAGATGAAAGAATACCTATAGAATCAGGGCCATGCTTTTGTTTTATCTTGCTTAACTGTCTGCTCACAATGTCTAAGGCTTCGTCCCAGCTTGTCGGTTCAAATTTACCGTTCCGCTTTACCAGGGGCGATTTCAGCCGGTCAGGATGCTTAATGAAATCCGCGGCATTCCTTCCCTTAATACAGGGCTTCCCTTCACTCATTTCATCTGTCTTGCAGGGGACCACTCCAGTTACTTCGCCATCCATAACCTGGAGATAAAACTGGCAGCCACAGCCACAGAACGGACAGACGGTTAGCACGAAGTCGTTGTTCATTTCGTTATCTCCGTCTTAACCATAGGCTTCTCCTTTACTCTCTGGATAAGCCTCTCTTTTGTCTCTGGGTCTAAGCCTGGAATGATTTCAAAAACCGACTCAGGAGATTGACGCCACATGAGCTGATGAATAGTACGCAACGGGATGTCCATGGGACAAGCCTCTTCGCACATGCCACAATTAACACATAGATCGGCAATGCGATAAGCTCTTATTATTTGGAACAGGGGGACAGCGGGAGGTATTTCCCCAGGCTTGATCCACTCTGCATCTTCTAGCTCAGCTCCATCATAAATCCATACAGGGCAAACATCCCGACATCCGAAGCACTTTATGCACTTGCTGAGTTCTCTTTGCCAGAAGTCCTTGCGTGACTCTTCATCCATCAAGGCTACTCGCTGGGCCGGAGTCTCAGGTTCTCTTCCTTCCCGTTGTTCTGGTGGAAGTTCAGCCAATTTTCGCCTTTCAAATGAAATGTTAGTGATAGCGTGGCTTTCCTTATTCTCCTCAAGGCAAGCCAGGGTACATTCACCACATTGAATACACTTTGCCTCGTCTATCACTATACGGTCTACCCATATCTGCTCTTCCTTTTCCTTCAGGTTACCAAAATCTGACTGAGCGCATAGCCCGCACCCCGTGCACTTCTCTAGGTCGACATAGCGTGGTCTCTTCAAGATTTTTACTCTGAATCTACCTTCCTCCCCAGAAACCTCCTCTAATTCAGCATTGGTTATGAGCTGAATGTTAAGATGTCTTCCAGCCTCCACCAGCTTGGGAGATAGAATGCACATGGAACAATCATTGGTGGGGAAGGTTTTATCGAGCTGAGCCATTATGCCCCCAATAGAAGGCGACTTCTCTAAAAGGTAGACGTAATATCCAGACTCAGCAAGGTCTAAAGCTGCTTGAATCCCCCCTATACCCCCACCTACGACAAGAACTGCCCCTATTTTGCCATTTCCGTTTTGCTTTCCCATAATCACACCTTTATATTACAATCTCTGTAATGCTTCCGCGGCAAGCC
>DATKVL010000390.1:0-1169 GCA_035530115.1 Dehalococcoidia bacterium
GCCCCGTTTGCCTATGCTATTATATGATGCTTTAATTATTGGGGCAAGGATGAAGTATTGCGTTTTAATAATCGATGGAGCATCAGGTTGGCCATTGGCTGCTCATGGTGGGAGGACTTGCCTGGAGTTGGCGCATACTCCGAACATGGATGCTATGGCAAAGGCGGGTGCTGTCGGGCTGCTGCGCACCGTGCCGCCGGGGATGGAACCTAGCAGCGCCTGTGCCTGTATGTCCGTGCTAGGTTATGACCCTCAGGTATATTATCGGGGTCGGAGCGCCATTGAGGCTAAGGGCATGGGCGTTCCTATTAACGAAGGAGAGGCCGTTTTTCGCTGTAATTTGGTAGCCGTTCGCGACGGGAGGATGTGGAGCTATAGTTGCGGGCATATCAGTACTGGCGAAGGCCGAGCTCTTATCGCTAGTTTGAATGAAAAGATTGGCAGCGATAAAGTGCATTTCTATCCTGGTGTGAGCTATAGACATATATGTAAGATAAAAGGCAGGGAAGATGCCCTCCTGGCTAACTGTACTCCGCCGCATGATATTCCCGACAAAGCTATCGATGAATTTCTTCCCAAAGGGACCGGGAGCGACCTGTTAAGAGAGCTTATGGCACGCTCTGAGCTTGTGCTGCGTGACCATCCTGTGAATATGGAGCGCAGAGCACGCGGCGATATTCCAGCTACCATGGTCTGGCTTTTCTGGGGTAGTGGTAAAATACCTGATATGCCAGCCTTCAAAGAGGCCTATGGACTTGATTCTGCCATGACGTCCGGAGTGGATATTATGCGGGGCTTAGCCCGAATGATAGGTATGCAGGTGCTGGATATTCCCGGTGTGACCGGCGCTCTGGACAATGATTACGTTGCTCAGGCTATTGGTACCCTGGAGGCACTGGAGGAATATGATATGGTGGTTATTCATGTGGAAGCAACCGATGAGGCGGCCCATGCCGGCTTGGCTAAGGACAAAATAGAGGCTATTCAGAGCGTAGATAAAGAGGTTGTGAGTCGGCTTCATTCCTGGGACAGGGATGCCCTCCGGGTGCTAATTCTGCCTGACCACTCCACGCCGATCGAGATTCAAACCCATGTTGCTGACCCCGTTCCATTTATACTCTGGGGGCCGGGATTCACAGCTAGTGGGGCAAAGAGATTTACCGAAGCAG
>DATKVL010000391.1:0-2592 GCA_035530115.1 Dehalococcoidia bacterium
AAAAGTCTTGTCAAATATATTGAATTAGGTGTATAATACAAGGTGATATTAATGGTATTTGGTGGAGGAGTGTATAATGACTTGGCAGAGATATTCTAAGAAAGAGGCTTTAAACAGGATAGTTAGATCATTAATAGGAACCCCCATTCCAAGTGATCAGCCAGGAACGCTTAGTGGGGATATTCTAAGTGAAGATGAGGCAGTAGGAACAATAGCAGAGGTGCTTGAAGATTCTTTGCCCGGTGAAACCGCAGCAATTCCCCCAGGGTTCTTGGGTCCATTACAAACAGCGGTTAGTGGGTTTATTGAACATGGGCATGTGTGGGTTTCTACTGGAACTGTGTCACAAGATTTGTCAACTAGCTGGTTGAAGCCTACTGGAATTTTTACAGATAATGGGTTGTCAAGTTCTAATGTTACCCCAACATACGGTTCTGACTTGATAGACATTGATTTGCCAGGAACTTATTTTGTTTCCATTAATGCTTCTGTTGAGGGCGATGGTGCATACGTTTTGAAGGGGGCTGCTTATATTGATGGTGTTCGCCAAGATGGAATTATGTTTGAAGAGTATATGGGAGCATCTGGCTCATCGAAAACTGTTAATGCGTATGGATCTGTATCTGTGACTGGCTCCAACTCAGAGCTGGAGCTGTATCTATTAGCTAGTGGTGGAACTCCCTCTATTAAGGTTAATACTGCTTCGCTTATGGTTATGGGATTACCTGTTAGCTAAAGGAAAATACTATGCTAAATGCTCCTCTCCCTACTAAAGAAACGGGACAGAGAAGTTTAGATTTGCCATCCTATCTTATGCGGCTTATCCCCGCTTTTTCTACTCCTGAATGGATGCTTGGAGAAGCGTGGAGAGCTGTAGTTGCAAATCAACCAGTAGCAACTTTATGTCGGGATACTTTGCTTGCTTATGTTAATGCGCTTGATTGGAAAGTTCAGGCTAGAGATTCTACTCAGCAGGATGAGTTGTCTGGTGATATTGATTATTACACGCGGGGATTTGAATATGAATTTGGGGTAGATTTCACCGAACACATTGAAATAGTTGGTCAGGATGTATTAACTATTCCTTTTGGTGGAGCAACTGAAATCATTCGAGAGAATGATGCTCCAGATGGAAGGGTATTGGCAGTAATTCCTATTGATGGGGTAACTTTGTTCCCCACATTAAGTGCGAAGTCTCCTGTTGGTCAGCGTGTATTGGGATATGACATTGATACAATATATTTTCCATATTATGCGATAAATCGTATTTATTTATCTCCTCGCCCGCAGATAAAACGAGAAGGATGGGGTTTAGCACCCCCAGAGAAAATTTATCTTTCGTTGGAAATGTTGCGGAGAGGAGATGTTTATTACGCCAATCTTCTTTTAGATACTCCAGAAGCGGGTATTCTTGATTTGATGGATATGGAGAAGGAATCCGCAGAACAGTGGATAGAGAGTTTCAGGTCATTATTGGGGGGAATTGATCCATTCAAAATCCCTGTGCTGTATGAGCATGATAAAGAAGTGAAATGGATTCCGTTTACTCGCCCTCCTTCCGAAATAATGTATAATGAGATTTCCTTGAAAATGGCATCTTATGTTGCGGCTGGATATGGATTGAGTCTTGGTGATTTAGGAATATCAGCTTCAACAAGTGGCGGGGAAACACTGGCAGGAAGTATTCGAGAAGAGAGAAAAACGCGCAAATCATTATTGTCTGTTTTGAAAAAGAAATTCAGGGCGTATTTCAATCGCATGTTGCCCGAATCATTATCCTTTGAATGGATTGATTATGACGATGAGCTGAATGTGCAAAGAGGACGCGCCAGAATGTCCACTATGACCGCCTTCAGCCAAGCTATTGATAAGAGAATGCTTACTCCCAAAGAAGGGCGTATGCAGATGATCAGGGATGGGTTGATTACAGTTTCAATTCCCGAAGAAATCCCAATGGATGATTTTGATGTGCTTCCAGAGGGGAATTCTCCAGTAAGACCAGGAGAAATAGGCAATCCAGTTCCTCCATCACAAGGTGGGCATGGTGAGCCAGAAATAGGGAAAAGCGCATCAGAAGATGCGATGGGGATTGTTTTGAAACTGTCATTTGAGGATTTGGTTGGCAAAGCAACAAATAAAGAAATAGAACGATTAATTAATTTGATTGCTCCTAAAGTATTCAGACAGGTAAAAGGAGCATTGACCAAGTTATCCGGTTCTCAGGAGATTAGACGTTGGAATATATTACACGAAAGAGCTTTATATGGAAAAGGAGAGAATGATGTAAAAATTCAAAAAGCGTCAGATGATAAAAAGATTGATAATGATTTAGAAAAGGATGATTGGTGGTTGCTGGAAATCGATGAGGAAGAAATTGTTGCAATTTTATCGGCTGCTTATATAGTTGCTTTGAGAAACGCTGCCGAAGAGATTGTAAATGATATGTATTTGGCGGGAGAATTGGCATCACCAATACTAGATCCAAACGTGGTATTCCGTCTCACAAATAAAACAGTTTTAGAAGAGCTTTCTAAATACGCAGCAAGAATGGTTACAAATGTGAATGATGGAACAAAATATTACCTTCGCAGA
>DATKVL010000392.1:0-1188 GCA_035530115.1 Dehalococcoidia bacterium
TGTCCCCAGGCATTGCCTGGTTTGCCGGGATTTCACTGCTGACCTGGCCGATATCGCCATCGGCAGCGATGGCTCCGCCGAGGGGTGGTCAACAGTGATAATCCGTACTGAAGCGGGCGAGAAGGTCTTTGCCGGCATGGAAGAGAAGAAGCTTATAGACGCAAAAGAGATAGGAGACCTTATTGACGTAAAGGAAATAGCTGGCAGAAAGAAAGAGAAAGGAAAACAGACAAAGGAGATTTTCAAGTTGAAGGAAGCTGGGCTGGGGAAGAAGGAAATTGCCGCCAAACTGGGGATAACGGAGGAGAGGGTATCTCACCGGCTGGATGGGATTTGAGCACATCGAACGCCTCAAAGCTCAGAGGTAGGAATTGAGGCTTCGGATCATAGCGTAGGGTACAGAACTTCAAGGGAGCAGGGCCAGGGGCCGGTATCGCTGGCAACTCTTCCTCCGTGGCCCTGACTCAACTCGGATGTTATCCCGGCTCAATTTGCCGCGGGGCTGGATCGTAGATGTCGACCCCGTAGGGATGGTTTGATTCTGCGCAGCCATCGGCAGGGCCCAGCTGCAGGGAATTTGCAGTTCTGATCTGATTGACATAATATTTATAAGTTGGCTAGGAATGACATACTAACGCCCAGCTTATCAAGATTTATATCGGCGGCCGTTTTGGAGACTGCCCACAATGGGCTGATGAGCCAGATAACCCCTCAGGTTTTTGGGAAAGACTTACCCGTTACCGCTTGGCTGCCTCGGCGGGTATCTTGCTTGGCTGAGTCATCTTTTTGCTCAGGGCATCACGATCGCCACCGTTCATGCCGGCGATGTGCCTAACCAGCTTTTTCCTGGACTCGATGTCGTACTGGGTGGTGATTGCGATTTGCTCCATGATAGGTGAGCCGCCACCATGATAACTGCCGATATTGTGTATGCCTGCGGTCGCTGAGCAGAGCACATCACCGAGGTAACGCCATAGCTGTGCCTGGTCCTCCACCGGCATGTCTGGATTGCGCTTTGTGTATTTCAAGAGAAAGTCACGGGTCTCGGGGTTCAGGAAATCTTTCTCGTGTGGGAAGGTAGCTACCACGCCGCCGGTGATATCGCAGAGCATCTCAGTTTCATGATAGACTGCCTCACCCGTCAGGCAGCGGCCGACGTTGCAGTAAATTGAATTGGGTATATAGGAG
>DATKVL010000393.1:0-1684 GCA_035530115.1 Dehalococcoidia bacterium
ATAGCGATAATCACGAGCTACCACTACCGAGGGTAAACCCTGGGCATATCTGGCTACTTCTTCCACATCAACTGTGCCCGCAATATTCAATCCACAGTGACAGATATAAACTCCAGTTTTTATTTCTTCCATTTCATATCACCACTAATATCAGTTGAACAACATTTTATTAACTCACGCTCTTAGGGATCGGCCTCCTTCACTGCCGTTCTTGCATTTTCTCTGACCCGCATATTATTGACCACAAAGTTTATGATTTGACAACGTCCAAAAGGGCATAAAAAGAGGCAGCTCCTAAACCTCCTGTCGCTGCCCCCAGCCTACCGACGAAAGCTGTAAAATAACCTCCTTAACATTCTTATTTACCCATCTTATTTACCCATACACCTCTTCAACTCCTGTGGCTTTAGCAAACCTCAGCCTGGCGATCACAGCCCTGTTAAGATTCTGTGCCACCTTGTAGCACATGGCAGCATTTTCATCACAGAAGTTCTGGAATTTGTTCGTGTCAATAGCGACAACTTTGGCTCTTTCTACCACGACAGCCGTCGCAGTTCGCTGATAGGGGAGCACCACCGTTGACCAGCCAAGGACATCGTCTTCAGAGGCGGTATAGACTGTCTTTTCCGTCTCGCCTTCCTTAACCCGGACAGCTATTCTCCCTGATTGAATGAAATACATCGTAGTAGCATCATCCTCTGCTCTAAATAGGACAGTACCTGGCTCACAGACCATCTTTTCACCGATGCTTAGTATTTTTTGCATTGCTTCTTCACCGACCCCGTGGAATAAAGTGGCCATCCTGGCCTTTTCACCGTAAACAATGTCTTCTTCGGGAGCCTCTTCTTTTGCCACAGAGGGACGAAGCGGCGGCGTTATAGTCTTGCTGGTAACTGTTTTCATTACCGTAGGATCGGGGTTGACTGGTCCGCCACATTCCGGTCGATAACAGGTAACGTCGGTAAAACTACATCTCAAAGAGCAACTGGGACAAACATCTGGCGGCCTATTTGCTTCTTGAACAAAATATCCACATTCCACACACTGCCACTTTGGCATCTTATCCTCCTTTTTGTTTTCTTCTCAATTTCGCGGTAAGTTTACCGCTTTTTTTCTATCAAGTCAATTCACGACTCTTTACCCCAGCTTGCAACGGCCCCAATTCCTTTATTTCGGCGGTTATGTTATTGACGACATCGACAAACTCATCACCGCAAGAGGCACATACCCAGTGCAACTGCACTCTTTCCTGTTCAATGCCGAGCTGCTCCAGCATTTTCTTAAGTAAGGTCATCCGCCGTATTGTCTTGTAATTACCTTCTCGATAGTGGCAGTCACCAAGGTTGCACCCGCAGATAAGCACGCCATCAGCCCCTGCTTCTAAGGCTTTCAAAATAAGGAATGGACTTATTCCACCACTGCACATCATGCGAATAATATAGACATTAGGGGCACATTTCAGTCGTGAAATTCCGGCCAGGTCAGCTCCGGCGTAAGAGCACCAATTACACAGAAAGCCAACAATCTTCGGTTCAAAACTCATGCTAACACTCCTTCTATCTCCGCCCCAATCTCCTCGGCGGTGAAATAGTTATGAGCAATGGCACCGCTAGGACAAGCAGCAGCACACACACCACAGCCCTGGCACAGGACTTCATTAATTCGCGATACCTTGGTTTCTTCG
>DATKVL010000394.1:0-1607 GCA_035530115.1 Dehalococcoidia bacterium
GCAGGTTAAGCAAATGTTCGGTTGACGCCTTCGGCGCAGAAGTATTGTTCCCTCAGCCCTACTTGTCATACGTATAAAATAGCTATACTATATACGTATGGAGGTACCTTATGGAGACGAAGTTGACACTAAAGCTTGACAAGACAGTGATAAATTCTGTAAAGATTTACGCTGAAAAGAATAACAGAAGCCTTTCAAAACTTGTTGAAGACTATTTTAAGAAATTGCTAATGGAAAACGAGCCCACTACAAAGATTTCGCCCTTGGTTGAAGAATTAAGTGGTGTAATTTCAGAGAAAGACCTGCAAGGCCTAAATTACATTGCCTATCTTGAGCATAAATATGAATAAGAAAGTATTTATCGATTCTGATATTGTTTTAGATCTTCTATGTAAACGAAAACCATTCTACGAATATGCAGCAGAATTATTTACTCTTGGTGATACAAAGAAGATAGAGCTCATTACAACATCACTTGTCTTTGCTAATGTCTATTACATCTTAAGAAAAATAGTAGGTATTGAAAAAGCAAAGGAACTACTGAGAAAGTTGCGTTTGATGATTAGCGTTGTTTCAGTAGAAGAAAAGATCATAGACCTTGCGTTAAACTCAAGCTTCTCTGATTTTGAAGATGCCTTACAATATTTTACAGCAAGAGAAAATAGTATTAAAATACTAGTGACAAGGAATATTAAAGACTATAAAGAAAAGGATATAATTATTCAAACACCTCAAGAATATTTATCAGGAATATGAAAGAAGAAAATGAAGAAACCGAACAACCGCTTCAACCCGACTCGGCTATGGCACGATTATGTGCAGTCGCTTCGCTCCTTGCACAAATCGCGCCATGTACGCCTCGCGGGTTAAGCGCATGTTGGGCGGACGCCTTCGGCGCCAATATCACGCAAAACATAAGATTGACTTGACTTCCCATTTAAAGTACAATATATTGTACTAATGGAGGATCTGATCATGGATGCCGTTTCATATTCCGCCTTACGACAAAATCTAAAATCATATATGGACAAGGTTTATAATGATCACGACCCATTGATCATTACAAGAAAGAACAATGAAAACCTCGTTTTGGTATCCATAGATGAATATAACAGTCTTATCGAGACAAGCTATCTTCTTAGCAATGAAGCAAATGCCGATCATCTTAAAAAATCAATCGACCAATACAACTCAGGGAAAGCAAGAAAAAGAGAGTTGTTAAAGGATGAATAAGTTATTCACAGATGAAGCTTGGAAAGACTATGTATATTGGCATGAAACCGATAAGAAACTTTTAAAAAAAATTAATGAACTCATTAAAGAAATCGATAGAACTCCATTTGAGGGTATAGGAAAACCAGAACCTTTGAAACAAAACTTGAAGGGATTTTGGTCGAGAAGAATTGATCATGAGCATCGGATTATTTACAAAATTCAAGAAGATCAAGTAATCTTCATCGCCTTCAGATTCCATTATGAAAAATAGGGTAAACAAATGATTCGCCCAACAACGGGTTCAACCTGACTCGGCTATGGCACGGTTATGTGCTGTCGCTTCGCTCCCGCACAAACCGCGCCATTTACGCCTCGCAGGTTAACCCAATGTT
>DATKVL010000395.1:0-13529 GCA_035530115.1 Dehalococcoidia bacterium
TCACAACCTGCCAATCTATATTTTTCTTTGTTGCGGTGACTATGATAACATATTAAGGGAAGTCATGGCGACGGGGTGTAGCGCAGCCTGGTAGCGCACCTGAATGGGGTTCAGGTGGTCGGAGGTTCAAATCCTCTCACCCCGATTTTGGGTTGAAAACAAAGTGGTCAGGCTACCTGAGTGGCCTAAAAAGCCAAAGGTGGCTAAATTTGGTCTAGCCCACTCAGAAAATCATGTCATTGCGCCTGAGAATACTTTAGTCTTCATGACTACACCCGAAGGAAGAAGTGAATTAGCCGGATTTCTCAAAGACCAATAAATGATATAGCAACGAGGTGATTTCAATGATAATAAGATTTCTGGGGACACATAATGCGGAGTCCAAAAACACGAGGCTCGTGTCCTTCCTCATTGATGATGTCCTCGCTGTAGATGCCGGGAGCCTGGTTTCAGAACTGACCTTCCCCGAGCAAAGGAAGATAAAGGCGATATTGCTTTCTCACGGTCATTACGACCATATCAGGGCGGTCCCCGCTTTTGCCTTCAACAATTCTGACCGCACTACCAAAGTCATCGCCACTCTGAAGACCCTTGAAATTCTCTCGTCTCACCTAATTGATGGCGTAGTCTATCCTAAATTCACCAGTGAGGCTTCATTTTTGCGAAAGGCGACACTTCAATTAGTGCCAGTGGAACTTTTTAATCGGCAGAACATAGAAGGCTATGAGGTCATGGCAGTGCCTATGCGACATCCTCTTGATGGCGTGGGCTTTGAAATAACTTCTGGAGATGGAAAGACCTTATTCTATACGGGCGATACTGGCCCCGGGCTTTCCTCTATGTGGAGCAACATATCTCCGCAATTGATAATAGCTGATGTAACTTGGCCTAATAGTCTCGCCAATGCAGCTAAGGATGCAGGTCACCTTTGTCCGGAGATGCTCAAGGAGGAGTTGATTGAGCTCCGTCGAGTAAATGGTTATCTGCCAAAGGTGGCTGTAATTCACGTGAGCCCCCAACATGAGCCCGAGATAGAGAGAGAAGTCAGAGAAGTAGCCAAATTACTGGGGGCCTCGATTGATATTGCCCACGAGGGTGAGGAGCTTATCCTGTAGTAGAAATATGCAGCTATCCGTAGGCCATAGGCTGTTTGAGAATAAGAGGGCGACCCTTTAGTCAAGCGGCTATTTCTCTTAATCCTGGGCCTCTGTCCAGTAACCAAAGGCCGATCCAAGCTTGTCCTGCAATTTTCTGGTCTTGATGAAAGCTTCAAAAAAAGTCTTGCAGTCATCAAGCATTGTCTGGGCATACACTATGGCTTTGGGCAAGTCCTCATCGGGTGTGCTGGATACTCTACCATGACCGGGGTAAAGCTGCTTAATCTTCAGATTACTCAAACGCCGAACCGAATTCACATAGTCGCTGACGTTACCGCCCACAGCTATCTCGGACAGAGTACCTCCAGCAAACACTGTATCGCCAGTGAAGAGCAATCCCGCTCTTGGCTCGTATAGGCAGATGCAACCCGAGGTGTGCCCCGGCGTATGTATTACCTGAAGTTCATAATTTCCAAGGTCAATTATAGAACCGTCCTCCAGCCAGACATCTACCCAGAAGGGTTTACTAGGTTGGTCACGGTTGAGTAAGGTGACAAATTCATCCTGTAACTCCAGTTTGTTGGCCGCTAAACGGTGTGCCGCTACTACAGCAGTCCGGTGGAAGAAGGCGGTAGCACCAATATGGTCGTAATGTTCATGTGTTAATACAACCAGATTTATGTCCCTAACATGCAGGCCTAATTCAGTAAGCCGACGCTTTAAAACGGGGAATTTGCCGGCAACCCCGGTATCAATAAGAACATTCTTGGTATCGCCCTTGATAAGATAGACATGACTTCCGGGCTTTTCGCCACGAACTTGGTAGATTCCCGGCACCAGCTCAATTACTTTGGATGGTTCTGGTTGCACTTCAGCCTTAGTCTGCACCCGAGGGCTAAGTGGCTTCTCTTTCACGGTGAGTCTCCTTCAGGGGATAATCGTTTATCCATGTCTCGTAGTCTCTGACACAAAGTGTGCATGAGACTGAGGGCGAATTCTGGCTGTTGTCGCACCATAAACAGGAATCTAGCCCTATCCATGACAATTAACTCGGTGTCGTCCTCAACAGCCGAGGCAGTAGCTGACCGTGGGGAGTCATCCACCAGAGCCATCTCACCGAAAAAATCACCGGGATTCAGGACAAGCAGCGGGATCTGTTGAGGTTCGTTCTGCCGAACCGAGAGCAGTACCCTCCCGCTATGAATGAGATACATCTCACTGCCGGTGCTTCCTTCTTCAAAAATGACCTCGGATTTCCGGTACCTTTGCCGGAATTTGGGTAAGGCTGCAGTCTCGTCTACTCTGTCCTCTGCCATAGTCATATCCTGTTTAACACTATGAGAAAAGTTACTTCTGCTGCGCTAGATTCCTTTCGCTCCCAAGATAAAACTCGATTGACATGCGGATTGTGCCAGAATATAATATAGTACTTTAGTCCATTGTACTAAGGTACTATCCGATGCCAGTAGAATTATCGCATTAGTAGCTAAAAAAGTCAAAATTAGCTGAGAGAAATTATAAGGAGACCTATCATGTATAAAAAGCTGCTGTTAATACTTGCTCTAACTATTCTAGTGGCCTCAACTTTGGTTGGGTGTACCGGAGGAGGGGGATCGCCATGTCCTTCGACGCTTACTATACTTTCGATAACCGAGGGTGATGTATCCGTAATGAAGGAAGGTACGGAAGATTGGGTAGAGGCGGAGGTCGAGATGGAATTAGAAGTCGGAGATACCATAAAGACCGGCAATAGCTCCGGCGCCGAAATTACTTTTTTTGACGGCAGCACTATGGAACTGGAGGCGGGTACCGAGATTGAAATTCTCTCACTCGATCTTGCCTGTGACACTGGTGTCACAACCATCACTCTGAACCAGACAATAGGGACTACCATAAGCCGCGTGACAAAGCTTCTCGACCCAGCATCTGGCTACGAAGTCGAAACACCAACCGGTGTGGCGGGGGTGAGGGGTAGTACCATGATAGTTACCGTTGGCGGGAATGGCACAACCTTGATAACTAATGAAGAAGGGAATGTATATGCCATTGGGCAGGACGTGGAACTGCAGATACCCGAGGGGCGGACAGGTATTATTGTATCCAATCAGCAGCCTGAGCTCATGAATGATCCCCCGATGGCAGAGGACTATGCCGCCACTACCGATGAGGACAATTCAGTAACTGTTGCCGCTCCGGGAATCTTGGGCAATGATTCCGACCCCGATGTTGGTGATACCTTAACTGTAACCGCAGTGGATACCAGCGGGACTATAGGTGCAGTCACCGCCTGGGGTGCGGATGGTTCCTTCGCCTATGACCCTAACGGTCAATTCGAGTATCTGCAGGCTGGCGGCTCAACCACCGATAGCTTCACCTACACGATATCCGATGGCAATGGCGGCAGCGATACTGCCACTGTTACCATTACCATCGGTGGTGCCAACGACCCACCGGTGGCACTAGCCGATAATGCTACTACATTGGAGGATACTCCAGTCACCATCTATGTCCTGAATAACGACTTCGATATCGACGGTGATACACTGACTGTGGACTCAATAACTCAAGGGACCAATGGCTTGGTCGCCAATAATGGTAGTTACGTCACCTACACCCCAGCCATTGGCTTCAATGGTACCGACAGCTTTAACTATACCGTAAGCGATGGTAACGGCGGTACCGATACAGCTACCGTCACCGTCAACATTACCGTCATTGAAATGCCTGCCAGTATCAATGTTCAAATAGATACGGGGCCGACGGCTTCAATATTTATCTGGGACGAGACCACTAACTGGTGGGCTATAGACGAGGATACTGGAGAGGAAGTAGATGGGACGAATCACGTGACATCTGACAGCATTACTGTTGCTGCAGGACACGATTATTACGTCTGGGTAGAGGCGGCAGACCTCATATACTATGTAAAGAACAAGCCTAAGGATTGGATTATCACATCTGCTCCCGTAGGTGATAATGAAGCTGCTTATGGATATGCGGCCGCAGGCTCTAACTACCCGGTTCACTTTAGTAAAATTTCTTAAGACTAGAAGGGGTTAGCTGAGTTGCTGGACTATTGTTAATACCTCTCAGTAGCTAAAAAATTTAAAAAATTAGCTGAGAGAAATTACAAGTTGCGTGCCAGTAAAGCATTGCAGATAGACAGTAGATATCCTCAGAAACCTATGCTGCTATTAGAACCTCCGCAGTACTTATAGAAAGCTTACCATGCGTAAAAAATTGCTGCTAATACTTGCTCTGACTATTCTGGTGGCCTCAACTGTAGTTGGCTGTGATGGTGGTTCGCCATGTCCTTCGACGCTTACTATCCTTTCCATAACCGAGGGTGAAGTATCCGTAATGAAGGCAGGTACGAGTGATTGGACAGAAGCGGAGGTCGAGATGGAATTAGAAGTCGGAGATACCATCAAGACCGGCGGTAATTCCAGTGCCGAAATTACTTTTTTTGACGGCAGCACTATGGAACTGGAGGCTGGCACCGAGATTGAAATTCTCTCACTCGATCTTGCCTGCGACACCGGCGTCACAACCATCACTCTTCTGCAGATGATAGGGGACACCATAAGCCGCGTGGAAAAGATTCTCGACCCGGCATCCAGCTATGAGGTCGAAACGCCAAGCGGTGTGGTGGGGGTGAGGGGCAGCAGTGTGAGAATTTCGGTCATCTTCGGTCACTTGGAGTATGAAGACGGCACGACATTGGCAACTAATCTGGAAGGGAATGTATATACCATTGCGGAGGGTGTAAAACTGTGGGTACCCGAGGGGGAACGATGCATTATGATACCCGGTCAGGAACCTAATCTTATGCCAGTAGCAAATGGCGATACCGCCGTTACCAACGAGCATACCCCGGTCATCATCCCTATCCTGGACAACGACTACGATCCCGATGTTGGTGATACACTGGCTGTGGACTCGGTAACTCAAGGGACTAATGGCTACGTTGCCATCATTGATGATCAGCATGTTAGGTACAGCCCGGCCCCCGGCTTCAATGGTATCGATGACTTCACCTACACCATCACTGATGGTAATGGCGGTACCGATACGGCTAACGTCAGGGTTACGGTCCTTGAAACGTCTGCCCAGATAAATATTACCATAGTTGAGGGACCGGGGGCTTTAATATTTATCTGGGATGATACCCGTGGTGGATGGGCTATAGACAAAGATACTGAAAAGCCAGTGGATGGAACTAATCACGAAACACCAGCTACTATCACTGTTTGTGGAGGACGTGACTATTACGTCTGGGTAGATGCGCCAGAATACTCGTACCTTGTATATGATAAGCCTGAGCGCTGGGACATCAAAGCTGCTCCTGAGTATGATGCTGAGGCTGCCTACGGACCTTTAGTCGCAGACGCTCTCGTCTCAGTTTCTTTTATTATCCATGGTTAACTGGATTACCAGGCTATTATCAATACATTTTCTAGCCTGGTTATACTAACATAAGAACAGCGTATAATAATGGCGAGGTCGTCTCAGAAGCGGGCGACGAAAAACAGATACCTAGAGGCGAATCAAGATTACAGTTAATCCGTTATCCAAGCGTGGAAGAACTAGACGCCAACGCAAGCGCCTTTATCATACTCTGATACTCATAGGGGTGGGCTGCCTCTTTACCCTTGTGGCTCTTCTGGTTCAACCATTCTATAGCATCAATCTGTGGTTGTCAGACCAGCTTTTCACATCTCAACCCCCTTCTGCTAATATTGTTATCGCTGGTATCGATGACAATACCCTTGACACTTATGGACGGTGGGCAGAGTGGCCACGCAGTCTCCATGCCCAAGCCATCGATAACCTGAGCCAGGCTGGAGCCAAGGTAATCGGCTTTGATGTCATCTTCGTTGATAGTTCCTCCGATGATGAATTGCTGGCGACAGCAATGGTCGAAGCGGACAGTGTTGTCCTGGCCGCCGTTGGTACTCAACTTGTCTCCCAGGCTAGTGCTGAGATTACCTATGATAATTTCCTGCTGCCGATAGCTTCTCTAGAACAGGCTGCCAGTAATATTGGTCACGCCAATGTGATTCCCGATGGCGATGGCACAGTGAGGCGATTACCGCTGATTGTTAAGTCAAGCTCAGGACAGGTCTATCCCTCATTGACACTGGCTGTACTCTACAGACATTTCTCCATGACTCTACCGCAGGAATATTTGCTCGAAAATGACACGGTTAACTTGTTGGCTCGTGATATTCCAGTTGATACTTCATACTATCTACGCATCAATTTCTCAGCCGACACTGAAAAGCGGCCGTATGTCTCCTATGGTGACGTTATCAGCGGCAACTTTGACCCGTCGCTGGTCAAGAACAAGATAGTATTGATTGGGATGACTGCTACCGGTGAACCTGACACCTGGGCAATCCCCACCTCAGTCAGCAACGTTCCTGGAGTTTTTATACACGCTGGTGCCATGGATACCATTCTCACAGCACGTTTCCTGACAGAGCCTGGCCCCATCATCACATTAATGATTATGCTGCTGCTAGTTGGCATCACTGCCTTTGCCTTGCCCCGTTGTGGGACCTGGTACTGGACGGATATAGCTAAAGGAGCGGGAATAACCGGAGGCCTATTTGTTGCTTACCTGATAATCGGCTTCTTTGCTTTCGACAGAGGATATATTCTGGGTCTATTTTATCCCCTGTTGCTACTACCAGTAGTCTATGTCAGTAACGTTCTTTACATGGTCGTTATTGAGCAGTCGGATAAACGGTTTGTCAAGGAGCTTTTTGGTCGATATATTTCGCCTCAAATAGCCAAGGAGATAGTTAGCCGAGCTGATACCGGGGAACTTCACCTCGGGGGCGAGCAAAGGGAGGTAAGTGTTCTCTTTGCCGATATACGTAACTTCACCCGGATAAGTGAGCAGTTGTCCCCTGAAGCTGTAGTGAAAATGCTCAATACTTACTTATCAGCTGTAACCGATGCAGTAGTACAGAATGACGGTATAGTTAACAAGTTTGGTGGTGATAATATCATGGCAGTATGGAACGCGCCGCAATCTCGGCCAGAGCACGCATTGCTGGCAGTAAAGGCAGCGTGGGAAGCACAGCAGAAAGTTGCTGAACTACAGCAAAGCGATAGCCGGCTGCTCCCAGTGCAATTTGGCATTGGCATTAACACTGGTATAGCCTTAGCCGGCAATATAGGCTCGGTTGGACGCACCGAATATACCGTCATCGGAGATTCCATTAACATTGCTTCGCGCATTTGTAGCAGCGCTCCCGGCGGTGAAGTCTGGATTGGTGCTGAGACGTATAATCAAACAAAAGATTATATAGAAACCGAGGAACTCGAGGCACAGAATCTTAAGGGGAAAGAAACACCCATTATAGTATATCGAGTAACTGCGCTGCGCCCCTATAATCCCTCGGAATAAAATTAAGCCCCGCTCTTCTAATGTCTGCCTTTGCTTTGAAGGAGAGTCTCCCGGATAAGCCTCTCTAGGTCATCAGGCCAACAGGCTTGATTAGGTAATCAAAAGTCGTGAAACAGCAAACGTGCTCACTTGCGTTTCTTAAGCGTAATCTTCATCCAAATATCTGTTAGCGCCATCTGGTAGTTGCCTTTGAATGCCGTTTGCTCTAGCATACTCTTAATTACGGTCTGGTATTCTTCCCCGCTGAAACCATGCAGTGTAGAGACTCTGTGTCCAAGTTGGCCAACCAGGAACCCGTATTTCTCGTTCATTTTTCTTCTATCAGCCCGGTTGCTGAAAACCTCAGGACACCCATCGTATATCCAGGCTTCCTTGCCGGTTTTTAGAACACGATAGCACTCATCAAACACCATGCGTGGTGTCTTCCAATGGTGCGAAGCGCCCGTACTAATCACAAGGTCTATTGAATTATCACTGAAAGGGAGTTTGGCCGCATTGCCGAAAACAAATCGAGCATTATCAACGCCTTTTGCATGGCGTCTTGCAATCTTGACCATTTGCCTGCTGAGATCGATGCCATAGACCTGTAGGCCGGGTGACCTCTTTGCAATCTCTATTGACAAATAGCCTGTTCCCGAACCTAAATCAAGAATAGTCCCGATTCCCATCTTTTCCACTATGTCATTAGCTATCTTTGTTTCAGGCTTTCGAAGAACTTTTGCCACTGTCGCATTGTAGAATATGGCACCAGGGGTTGGGATTGCTTCAGGCTTCCTCAGTATATCCTTGATGAATCTTGTTAGAGACATACTTATTCCTCGAGTAAGACGTCGCTGAAATCACGCCACCGTGGGAGGTTCACTTCGCCCATCTTAACATGTCCTTTGTCCTTAGCAAGACAGATGACTGCGAAATCCCAACCTCCACAAGCCGAACCAGGCCGAGGAAGATTATAATCCACCTCAAGAAAGGAGGCAAGCGGTCGCTGCCTTTTCTACTAGCTACATGGTGGTTTCCCCTACTGGTGGGAGGTTGGCAGATTCTACAAGAAAGAGAAGGGAATTTATGTTCCTGATGATGAGCTGGTGCGGTTATCGTTGATTACTTTTGAGGAAAGGAGAAAAACTAATTGCTGGTTTGATATATTCGTAGATGTTAGAAAGTATGGTTGGAAAACTGTATTCAAGATACAGAATGAAAAATGGAAGGCTTGAGGTTTTTATGTTTCTAGTTACAAGGGTGTTACAATAAAAAGCCATGGCGCAATGCCTTTTTTGTAGAGCACAAGGTAATTTTAGAACAAGAGAGCATATAGTACCGGAATCTCTTGGTAACCGTACGGACATTCTCGAAGGTGTTATCTGTAGTAAATGTCAAAATTACTTTGGGAAGGAGATTGAAAAAGCAGCTCTTGAAAAAACTCCTATTGCTATTTGGCGTACCTATCTTGGTATTCAAACAAAGAAGAAGAATCTTCCATCAGTGAATCTTGACCCGCCTGTAGGAGGGGCTATACCAGCTTTACATCCTGCTTCAGAAACTGGTATAGGGTTTAGTGCCCACGAAGATGGCTCCACTTCAATTGATGTTTATGATGCCATAACCAATCAGAGGATTTTTAGAAGAGATAAGGATGAATATGAATACCGGATGGTGGCTACGCCGTGGCATTTAAGCATAATAGGGCGATTTCTTGGCAAAATGGGACTCGAGTATGTTGCATTAACAGACCTAAATTACGCATTAAGTGTGCAGTTTGATGATGTGCGGTCATTCGTACGCTATGGGTCAAGGAAGTCTCTATGGCCTATATATTGGGGAAAGCAAGGTAAGATAGAAGATTTAAAAGGTCCGATAATCTGGAGTGGCTTAGAAGGCCGTCAGGAAATTGAGTGTTATAGCTATGCTTTGGCTAGAATAGTAAAGGGCGAAGTGATTTTCGCAT
This sequence comes from Dehalococcoidia bacterium, assembly GCA_035530115.1. GTDB lineage: Bacteria > Chloroflexota > Dehalococcoidia > GIF9 > AB-539-J10 > RBG-13-51-36. The sequence continues at coordinate 9,461 of DATKVL010000395.1, forward strand.
TCTTAATTGGAATTGAACTCATGGTTGTTTGCTTAACTGAACGTTCGCCTATTCCAGATATAGAGAACTGTTTTGAAGGAACTACACTATCTTGTATATATTATCCAGATGGGAGCTGGTAAGAAGACTCGAGTTAGGGGTCAAAAAACAACCGCAAAGTTGTATCTATCATACAACTTACTCTGATATAATTTCTTCATCGGGGGTTAAGATAATGCCAGACATTGAATTAAAAAGCATACAACCAAATAGATTAAACCCTCGACTTGAGTTCACTAAAGTGGGGCTAGATGAGCTTGCTGACAGTATCAAACAGGTAGGGCTTCTAGAACCTATCATTGTGCGCCCCAGAGGTGACCACTACGAAGTAGTAGTCGGTGAACGCCGCTATAGGGCTGCTCAACAAGCTGGGTTGGATACAGTTTCAGCCATTGTGCGGGACTACACCGATGATGAAGTTATTGAGCTTAATCTTGTAGAAAATATCCATAGGGAAGACCTGAGCCACGTTGAAAAAGGGAATTGTGCCATCGAACTAATGCAGAGGTTTCCCAATAAGTTTCCATCAAAAGTTAAGCTAGCTAAGAGTTTAGGCGTTAATGATACAGCGGTCAATAGTTGGATTCAAGCGGCTCAAGTGGTGCCGAAAGAGGTTCAGGCTATGATTGCTCCTGCTGAGCCAACGAGTGGGAGGATTCCTAAAGGCAAGATAAGTGGAGATATGGCTGTGACTATTGCTCGCCAGGTGAAAGATGAAAAACGACAAATTGAATTAGCTGACGAACTTAGGAAGAAGGGAATGCCAAAATCTCAAGCACGACAGGTTATCTCTCAAGTTGCAAGACAACCAGAAAGACCTGTGAAAGAGATTTTTCGGCGAATGGTTGAAGAGGCTCCGATATTCTTGCCTTTCTCCAAAAAACACGCTGATGATATCTTGATTGGTCGCAAGATGCAGACATCAAGAAAAGGCATATATCCAAACATCAAGTCTGGAAGAATCGTGCGAGCAGCTATTACACATTTCGCAGACCTAGAAATCTTGGACGTGCATCGCAAGAAACTGAGTGACTTCGATGAGAATGATGCCCAACGGGAAGGCGGATATTCATTAGAAGAGTTTAAGAACGTATGGAAGAAACTACACGGTCAGTGGAATCCGAATGAGATTGTAAGCGTTATCGAATTCCGTCTGGTGAGAGAAGTGAGGGAACTGAACAATACAAGGTGAGTATCGTGCACGCCTATGAACAGAAAAAGATACTCATAACCGTAAAAACCTACCCAACTCCAGCCAGGAAAGGTATTGAGGTATCGTGCACCGCTGGCATCACTGAAGATGGCCAATGGATACGACTATTTCCTATACCGTTCAGGTTCTTGGAGGGTAAGAGGCAATTCAAAAAATACCAGTGGATTGAGGTAGCCGTAACCAAGGCTGCTGACTATAGGCCTGAGAGTTATCAACCAGACATAGATTCGATAAGAATTTTGGGAGAACCGCTCCCTACTTCAAATAGCTGGCAAAAACGAAAAACCATTGTCTTGCCATTATTGGCTTCGTCTCTTTGTGACCTCGCAGGGACTCGGAAAGAAACAGGCACGACGCTGGGCATTTTCAAGCCAAAACAAATACAGGAATTCATAATAGAGAAAGAAGAGTTGCTTCATTGGACAAAAGCCGAATTGGCGAAACTATCCCAAGCATCCTTTCTTGATACAAAGCCTCTCAAGTCACTCGAAAAGATACCGTATAAGTTTATATATTCGTTCGTATGTAACAACCCAGCGTGTAGAGGGCACAGATTGTCAGTCTGGGATTGGGAAGCGGGGGCCGCATATCGCAATTGCGAGGCCCAATATGGGCGCTACTGGGAACGGTATTTTCGAAATAGGTTTGAGACAGATATGATTCTGAAATGTGATACTCATTTCTATGTGGGCACACTTGCAGCACATCCCGATAGGTGGATTATCGTGGGGCTATTCTATCCGCCAAAGTGAGCGCATAAAGAAAAAGTGTTATTATTGAAATTGGGTGGTTAATTAATATCAACTTCAACCGAACAGAACCTGTAATAACAAAGTATTGACAGGATATAAGATAGAGAAGTAAGATTGGAGCCTGAAAGGAGGCAAGCGGTCGCTGCCTTTTTCACAAGCTATATGGGGTTCAGGTGGTCGGAGGTTCAAATCCTCTCACCCCGACTTTTACTTAAGTACAACGGTTTGTAGCGCAAGACAATATCAATTGATCCCCATCTATCCAGCTCTGAAAAACTTCATTTCGGGTATTAGGTAGCAAGTCTCGCCGCTTGAAGATAGTCATGGCAAGAAATATTGAACGTCAGGCTTGGTATTTGAGTAAGTATTTAAGCAAAGCAGATTTTGAAAGGTGTCACTTTAGTAAGGGTTGGGTATTCCCCGGCTGGATAGGCTTCTCACAATGGTTTAAGAAGGAGTTTGGTGCTTATCCGCCAAGAGAGATGTTGGTTAATTTAGGGAGGATGAGCAAGGCGGAGCGTGAAGAGCATATATGGTTCGGGTTGTATTTGTGGGAGAAAAACAGGAATAAATCTTGAGATAAAAGTGAATTGGCGGACAATCTATTACCAACAATAGCTTGGATTGTTACCTCTGGTGTAACAATCCAGCGTTTTGTTGCTCCGTAACTCTATAGTATGTCCTGGACACCACACAACAACATCTTGACACTTTTGGCAAGGCTGATATAATCTTAATAGGGTCAATATTTTTTGAATCTAAAAAAAGGAGGCAGCATGTTTGGTTTGAGCAACATAGTTTTAGGGGTCATAGCGATTGTTGCCGGTTTACTTATACTCATATTTCCTCATTTACTGGCATGGATAATCGGTATTTTCCTCATAGTCTGGGGCATACTCACAATATTGGGCAAGAAAAAGTAGGGTTAACACCCTTAATTTTAGAAAGGAGGTAAGATTATAATGCTAGGTATTACGTTTCCAGCTTTAGGTCTATGGATGGGGATACTAAGCCTGATTTTCGGCGTTATTGTTATGATTTTCCCCAAGATACTAAATTATTTGGTTGGTATCTATCTTATCATCATCGGCATAATGGCTATTATAGCGTACCTCAGGTAAAGATGACTCTGGTGGTACTGAGTTAGCCACCGATAATTAGTGTTTTGCTTGTGCCTTGCATAACACAGAGCGTCATTATCAGGGAGGCTTGTATAATAACCAAACAAGCTCACCTTGCTGGGCAGCTAGGTGAGTAGTATTGATAAGTAAAAGGAGGGCAATATGTTAAGGTTGCTCGTGATTATTGGTGTTATCCTGTTGATTTTGTGGTTGCTGGGTCTACTTCTCCACTTCATAGCAGGTCCGTTCCTCTGGATTTTACTTGTGATTGGAGTCATCTTGCTGATTGTCTGGCTGGTGCCGCGAGTAAGAAGATAGGCATTAGGCTTAACATCTGAATATAACGAGGTTCAAGAAAAAGCATAGGAAAAGAGGGAATAAGATGGGAGCTAAATTCGAACTCTACAAAGATGCAAAAGGTGAATTTCGTTGGAGATTAGTGGCATCTAACGGACAAACCATAGCCACCAGCGGAGAAGGCTATAAATCAAAAGACAGCGCTAGGGCTGGTATTGAATCCGTTAAGAAAAATGCACCCATAGCCGAAATCAAAGAGAAATAAAGTAAAGTCCCCAGTGTAAAGACGCTAGGATTAATTTGGTTCCTGTTTGATAGGGTCTCTCTCAGAAAGGAGGCGAGCGGCCTCTGCCTTTTCCACAGGCTACATGGGGCACTAAGTAGCAAGTCCCGCCGCTTTCAGGATATCTGGAACCACCTCTTCCTTGCCTATAGCCATGACATGAACTCCGTGGCATATGGATTCTTTTTCCAGAGTGGCAATCATCCGAGCAGCGATTTCTATACCCTTATTGATTGCCTCGCCTTTGGGGGCAGCCGCTAATTCATCAATCAAGTTTTGGGGCACAAAGACACCCGGGACATTTTCGGTCATATACTTCGCCATCCTGGCTGACACAAGCAGAATGATGCCAGCCAGTATCTTG
>DATKVL010000396.1:0-2892 GCA_035530115.1 Dehalococcoidia bacterium
TCGCATCGTTACCAACTTTCCTGTGACGCATTTCAATCTTTTCATACCTGGTCTTGATTTTTTCCAGGTACTCTTTATTTAGCTCTCTCATTTTGCACCTCCTGTTACCAACTTCTGTCCAACTCATCAAAATACTTCCAACCTTTTGGGGTGAACTGTTTCGCCGGGGTGCGTTTCAATACCGGCAGCACTTTGCTTTCCAATATATCGGCTATCCTATAGAATAGCTTGATATACCTTTTCGCAAATATCGTGTCGGTAGCGCAGTATGGTTTTAGCATTAATTTTTTGTATGTCTTGAACTCCTCGCAACCAACCCCTCCGCCACAATTCGCCAACGGGCAGCCAACGCAATTGATTGTATTATGTATTTTGCAGTATGGGCAAAATCTTTGGGAAAAAAATATCCTGCGCTCCGGATTCCTAAACTTTTCGATCAATTCGTGAGTTGCTTTAATTGATCTCTGCTTGTTTGATTTCATCATGTTACCTCCTTTTTATTCTCACACTCACACTTCCCGGCTACTTCCCCGCAATATTCGCAGTGCGCCCGCCAATACTCCTCAATCTCCTGAAGCTTCCGGAAGTGGTCGAACAATTCGTTGTCTCGGTTCATTTACTCTTCCAACTGACCGTATCGTCCAGAGCGGTTAATTCTTTCTTATTAAAGTCGACCGGATCAAGGTATTTAATGTCAACTCGTTCAATTCTCTTGTCAACTGTCAATTCGATGAGCATTTCAGTAAGAAAATTCAGTTCACAATCGTAGCAAGTCTTTTGGTAAATGAAGCCCTGCAGACGGAGAAAAATATCTTTCTTTTTTTCGGTTAACATTTTAGCTCTCCGTCTGTTTTATTTTCATCTTTATTTCTTTTTTTCCAGTAAACAAATTTATGCGGGAGATATCGGTTCCGCGTACTATTTTAATTTCTTTGATGAAGAGTACGCCTTGCTCATCAACAATTCTCCTTTCATTGATGGTAATTTCGTCAATATTATGAATATCAATATTCATTTTATCCTCCTTATATTTTAGCACGGGTACCCTTCTACCAGGACACCCATTTCGTCGGTATAGAAATTTTCCCCATATGCTTCACAGGCTTCATTGTCACACTTGAATATATCGCCTACCCATTCTGTCCATGATTGCGGATAGATATAATAATGCTCCGCGCGTTTCGATTCACCATAGAAACTTATATAATTTAGTCTTTCTTCACAGTGTGGGCAGGTCATTTTATTCGACTCCATTCTTACTGCCGCGCTCATGCTCTTTCATTTTAGTGGCACAGAGCGGATGGGCATAACCAATAATAGGGCCCTGGTAAATAATGAACCCGGTTTTTTTACCACAAATCTCACATTTTTTTCTTTTGTCTTTTGGTTTGCGGATTTCATAAACACTTCCGCCAGAACAATTAACAATACTCATTTTATTTACCTCCATCTTTAGCGCTGCATTTTTGTTTCTCCATTGCCAAAACGCAAAACGGGTGACTGTATCCGGTATAGGTTTTCCCGGAAGGAGTGCTATAGAAGGTTTTGTGTGCAAGGCAAATGCATGTGAGCGCCACGTCACTTGCCAGATTTCTGCACGTCAAGCATATTTCCGGACATTTCCCGGCCTTTACTTTCGATTTCCAATCAGACTTTTCAAAATCTTTACATTCGACTTTTACTTCTTTTCCGCCAGAACAATTAATGATGCTCATTTTATTACTCCTTTACCTTCCCAAAATATCGGCCCACCCTGGCGGTACAATGACCAACCAGGGCAGACCTTTATTTAGGAGGTACTATGATGAACTTTAATAGTGCCATTTTGATCTTCCCGCTCTCCAATTACGGACACAGTATCCTTGTCAGCAAAAAAGATCTTCCGTGTGACAATGTAGTTGTGATCGTTCCTGAATATTGTATCCCCAACATTGGGGATTGCTGGAAGCCAGATGATCTCCACAATATCTGGCGTGTTGAATAAAACTCTCATTTCTTGTATCATGAATAACCTCCTAAGTTATTTTTAATATTGCAAGCAGGGCGCATCCCGAAGGAATCGCAAGACAGTCAATCTTGTGATCGATAATGCCATGGAATGAATGCTGCGTGCCTGTATCTGCCAGTGCTGTATCCATCGACCGTTCCTGGCAGGGTTGACGATTTCCTGCTACGATCGAGCATTAACGCCCCGTCAAAATTATATCGCCCAACCTGGGCACCTTAAGTATAATATAGTTTTCGCAAATTGTCAACAAAAAAAATTATTTTGTTGACATTCTGATATTTTCATATTATACTATAGATATGAAAAAAATAAAAGTATTAAGAGAAAAGTTACCGAGGAGAACTCATAAGGTTTCCTTACGGGTTCACGAGTCTACGTCTAATTTCATGGAGATCAATGCAGGCGAATGGGATCGTTCCAGGAATTTACATTGGGGCTTCATTGTTGGACTTTATGCTGCCGGGAATTTTGATGAATTAAAAAGGCAATATAACGGGCCGGATGAAGCGAGGAAGAAAGAAAAGAAAGAAGGGGGATAAAATGAGAAAACCTAACACAAGGGATATGGATTTCTGGCTATGCGAAATTGTCGGTTTAGCTAAGGAATGCAGAAATATAATAGCCGTTCGGGCATCGCAAGGCATCCTTACGCCTGCCCCGAGCGACGTACATTCAGATATACTCAAGAGATTGAATGAACTTATTCAAAACCTATTGGTCATGGATAAGGAGACCAGAGAGGGTTGAGTGAACAAGAAAACAAAAAATATTAAATTCCATATTCTCCACGGCTCCGGCCTTAGAGATATAACTGTTAATGTTGAGCGGAAAATATGCTTGTTTATCGAAAAAGGCGATGACTTCCGGGCCATGACAAGCACGGA
>DATKVL010000397.1:0-4223 GCA_035530115.1 Dehalococcoidia bacterium
GAGAGAAGGCTTGACAAACTGGAGACAAGCTTAAAAGGAGCTAAAGCAGCAGAGCGGGAGTCCTATTTAAAGGAGCAACTTTTGCTTCAAAAGGTTAAGGCGGAGTTGGAGAAAGATATACCAATAAGAATACAAGGCCTGGCTAAAGAAGAACTCAAAATGTTATCCAACTATCAATTTCTTACCGCCAAACCCATGCTGGTAGTCCTTAATATCGGAGAGGAGCAAATATCACAGGCTTCACAATTGGAAGGGGAGGTAAGTTCCCTTTATCCTCAGTTTGCCGTGGTCGCTCTCTGCGGCAAGCTGGAGATGGAGTTAGCTCAGCTCAGCGACGCTGAAGCCAAGGAATTCCGTGAAGCCATGGGACTGAGCAAACCGGCGCTTGACCGGGTTATCGACCTTTCCTATAGTCTTCTGGGACTGGTTTCTTTCTTTACCACGGTTTCTTTTGAGCTAAAGGCCTGGACTATCCCCGGTGGAACTCCAGCACCAAAAGCGGCAGGAAAGATTCACTCCGACATGGAAAGGGGGTTTATCCGAGCTGAGGTTATCAGCTATAGCGATTTGCAAAGCTGTGGCAATCTAGCTGAGGCGCGAAAAAGAGGCCTGCTAAGGACAGAAGGCAAAAATTACATCATCCAGGATGGAGATGTAGTTACCTTTTTATTTAATGTCTAGGCACCTTTCATTCTTTTCAAGCTCCGAAATTTGACCTTAATCAATGAGAGGGGGAAGGAGCCGGACATAATGAAACAAATAATTAAATGGGGTTGACCCCCTTTTCAAGATGGAGATGATGATCACTCAAACAAAAGTTTCTATTGTCCAGGGGGATATCACCAGGCAAGCTACCGATGCTATCGTTAACGCTGCCAACTCCAGCTTAATGGGTGGCGGAGGAGTGGATGGGGCGATACATCGGGCCGGGGGACCAGCAATATTAGAGGAATGCAAGAAAATTGTTGCCCAGCAAGGAAGATTGCCCACTGGCAAAGCTGTAATCACCACGGGGGGGAATCTCAAAGCACAGTATGTGATACATACTGTTGGTCCCATCTGGCATGGTGGCAGCAGAAACGAAGCTAAACTTTTGGGGAGCGTCTATTACGAGTGCCTGAAATTAGCTACCGAGAACAAATTGGCCAGCATTTCTTTCCCTTCCATAAGCACCGGAGCCTATGGCTATCCCGTGGATGAAGCGGCAAAAATAGCAGTAAGCACCGTCTTTTCGTTTCTTAAGGAGCAGGCAACGTCCCTTAAAGATGTCGTGTTTGTTCTCTTCGATTCCCGGACTTACCAGAGCTATTACTCCGCTCTGCAAGTTTACCTCACCCGCTTAGAAGCGTAAGAAACCAAAACCTCAAGCGACAGCCACCTGAGAAGGCGAGGACTTATTCCCCGCCGATAAAGAGGCTTTTGGCATTGCGAGCGAAGCGCGGCAATCCCCTGTCCCCACAGAGATTGCTTCGTCACCTTCGGCTCCTCGCAACGACACGAGGGGCGAGATTGCTTCGGCTGCCTTCGTCAGCCTCGCAATGACAGAAGAGCGGGGGGCTGAGAAAAATAGAGTTGACCCCTTTTACGTGAAGAATCCTTTCGGGTCGAATAGCCTTAATAAAGTCACTTCCTCTTTATCTACTGGCTGAGCCTTTTTTAAATTGGGGCTGACCTTAAGTTCCCAGCCAACTTTTTCTTTTATCCCGGCTATGGCTTCTTTTACTGCCTGTTTTGGTTTGGCTGGGATATAGGTTGTCAGCGTAAAGGTTTCTTCGCCGCCAATCTTTTCGAAAATGCCGCCATCTGTTACCAGTGTCGTCACATTTTTCCCACTGAAGGTGATATAGGGCACTTTTTCCACTAATCTCTGCTTTCCCGACTTGATTACCACTACAGTCTCTCTGTTACCGCTAGCTATATCGTTGGATCCTCCCGAGCCGACCAGATATGTTACGCCGGGAATTTTTGTAGAGTTCACATTGCCATATTTATCTATCTGCCCTCCTGCCAAAACGCCCAGGCATTGATTTGACGAGCCACCGACGAAGACTCCAAGCATAGTTTCATTGTTGTTCAGTATTTTGCACGTGTGCATGTTGTGATAGCTGAATATAAATGGGTCTGAAGCTCTCGGCAGGTAACCGTACATGCCTATCTCAGCCATTAAATCCACATCATAGCCCTTTTCTTTGAGTCTGTAGGCTGCCAGCCAGGCTGCCAGGTTTGACAGTCCTGCACCGGCGAGTATCGTCTTGTATCCTCCGGCAATGAATTTGTCATTTACAACCTGCGCAGCGGTGACCACCATCTTCTCCAGTGGGTTTGGTCCTTTGTTGAAATCCAGATTTGGTATCTCAGCCACTGCTTCGTCTTTCCACGAATCCGAATGAGCCTTCCCTCTAAGATAAAGAAGCCTGTCACTACCGAGTTTCGCAAGATACTCGTTGTAGTCCTTGCAATCCAAAATCCAGTACTTTATCCACTCCGAGAATTTTTGGTCGTCTCTTGATGCTTCCCTGCTTTCAGTGAGGAAGTCATAGTCTTCAAAGTAGTGCTCGAATTCAGGCAGGCCGCAGTTTGGCATTCCCGCGGGATGTGCCCCATAAGGGACTTCGCAGACCGCCTTGACCATGTAAGATGGAATTCGGACAAGATGTGAGTGCCTACGTATATATTCCGTGGAAACGATTTTCTCTGCGCTGACGATGACTCCATGTTTTGCCCCCCAGGCCCCAAAGACATCAGCCCCCAAGGGATAGGTAATAATTGTGTTTCCGCAGCGGTCTGCAGCAGCGCCGTGGACCAGCACAATATCCGGTCTCAATGCTCTCATGAGCCCTATTTTCTCGCCGGGGACAAACGGGTCATCAATGACCGTAAATGATTCCTTGTTTTCCTCCTCCATGGAGCTTCCCACAATTGACCTGGTGGGAATTACGCTCCATCCCATTGCTCCAGCCAGAAGTCTCTGGGGGATGGTAAGCATCGTCCAGTTCTCGAACTCCACTTCACCGGAGAGGTAGGCTTTCTGAGCCACGGGATTCGGTCCTGGCGATGGGTATACGTCACCGATGAAACTGGCTATGATTTTCTTGGCCAGTCTTCCGTGAATTAGAGACAGCACGGTTGCTGTGATGCCATTATTTATAATGGTGAACTCGGGGTTTTTGTCCCAGAACTCCCTTACAAGCTGATTGAATAGAGCTCCGCCTCTTCCGGCAAAACCGATGGACATTCCTTTTTTAACGTGCTCTCTTATAGCTTCATCAAGGGGGCAGACCTTGTCTTCACCTTCAACTACGGGAAGTCGGAATTTCGAGTCCAGGAAAGCTTTTAGTTCTTCTGTCTCCATCATTGCGCCCGAATGTTTCCAGTGAGTGGGGCTTTAGTTTGTCCAGGGTAATAAGTTCAGTTTCCGCAAAATCTCAGCCTATGCTATATCACTCCCCTCGCACTGTCAAGCGCTTTTTGAAACGTAGATGCCTGATAGCACTCGGGCCAGATATGTCTTCTTTAGCTTGTCTGATTATACAGGGTATTGTATGATAGGGTAAACTTAATTACTCAGCATAGTTTAGTGCAAACATTCAACCTAGCGGCAAAGAAAAAACAGTCGAGCCGGAGATGGTGCAGAGGTCGGAGGATTCAATAGGTCGGAGATGGAGATAATCCCAGCCGTTGACATCAGGGGCGGCAGGTGCGTCAGGCTATATCAGGGTGATTATAACCAGGAAACTGTTTTTGATGAGGACCCGGTGACGGCAGCCTTGTCCTGGTATTCCCAGGGGGCACGATGGCTCCATATTGTCGATTTGGACGGGGCGGTTGCCGGTGAGCCCCAAAATATGGAGGTGGTTGAGGAGATAATAAAAGAGAGCGGCCTGTTAATAGAATTAGGCGGCGGTATCAGGCAAAAAGAGGTGGCAGAAAAACTATTGCGTCAGGGGGTAAGCCGGATAATTTTGGGAACTGCGGCGATAGAGAATAGAGAGCTGGTAAAAAAGCTATGCCAGCAATTTGGCGAAGCTATCGCAGTTAGCCTTGACGCCCGGGATGGCAAGATAGCCATCCACGGCTGGCAGAAGAACACGGTTGTTGAGGTTCTCCAGTTAAGCCGAGAGATGGTTGATGCCGGAGTGAGGCGCTTCATTTATACTGATATAAAAAGGGATGGCACCCTTACCGAGCCTAACTTTGACATGATAAATAGATTGCTTACTGAA
>DATKVL010000398.1:0-5304 GCA_035530115.1 Dehalococcoidia bacterium
TAGCAAAAAGACGATCAATTCCGGCCTGGCGAGTTTAACTTACAGAAAATATATCAGAGTTGATATTGAAAAAAATGAAAACGGGACTTTCAGAAAGATTTGGATAGGGTGTGAAAAACCTGTGGATAACCCTGTGGATAAGTCGGGGGGGGGTATAGTAAAAAGGTGGATACGGGGTATAGTAAAAAGGTAGATACCAAAAGAGAGTACACAAAGTAGATATATATATATTTAATTTCTTGTGTGTGCCGGTCATAGCCACTACTCTTTGGCCAAACACCGGCACGCAAAAGCAATTAAAAAATGAGAACTATCACAACCTTAGAAAGAAAAAGAATAAAAGAGGGTGGCCGGCTTGGCGGTAGGGTAAATAAAAATTGCCAATTACAAGAAAGTTGGGTTTGGCCCGAAAAAGTGAGTGAAGAGATTAGGAAATATATCTTCGGCCGTGGTAAATCTTTAAATATCTGTTCCGGACTTTCCGATTTAGGAGATATTAAATTGGATATTAACCCGAGATCTCCTGCGGTCCAAAAGGCCGATATGGAAAATTTGCCCTTTGCTGACGAAACTTTTGATGTGGTTTTATCAGATCCGCCGTGGAAATTAAATTTTTTCAAAAGGCAAAAACCTTTCTTTGAGGCGGTCAGAGTTTGTAAGACCGGCGGAAAAATTATCTATAATTGCGTTTGGAGGCCGATCAGCAAATTCGTAGAATTAGAAAAAGCTATCGTCAGAACTGACAATAATTGGGCCAATGTTTCCGTGATTTGGTTTTTTAAAAAAACAAAGAAATGCGAAGTTTTACCAACATAAAGGACAAGGAAAGGGACTATAGGAATAGGATTTTTGCGCACGCGCGTAAAACTTCGTTCAGCTTTAAATTATGAAAAAATTTTTATTAGTTTTACTTTTTCTCTCTTTTCTGATTGTTGTTTTCGGCGCTAATTGTCAGTTGGCAGAAGCAGAACAGGAAATTTATCAGTTGGTTGAAAATCCTGAATACCCGGAAAGAGAATTTTATCTTGAAAAAACTCTTTCGTATGGCGATCTGCTTTTGATTTTTATTTTAACTTTGGCCTTACTTTGGGCTATATCAAGCAAGGTATTTAATTATTTTTGGAAAAAATGAAAAAATGTTTAGCGCTATTATTAATCTTATTCGCTACTGGATTACCGGTTTTAGGGCAAGAAGAAGTAGGAAAGGAGATAAGCACGACAACGACAAGCACAGAAGATATATCTTTACTCGGTGAAAAGAGAGCCGGAGAGGGAACTTTCTTAATGAGCTTATTAGGGGGAGAAGAAAACTGCGAAACAATCATCTGCGACGACTTCAACGACTATATAAATGGCGATCTAAACGGGCAAGGCGGTTGGTCTGGCAGTACAGCTTTTGACATAGAAGATATTACAACTTATGAGGGAGAAAAAGCGGTAGAGATAATAACAACCGCGACAGGGGGAAATAGAATTATCCACATAGAGGGGACAGAATACGCAGAGGGAAGTATAGCGTGGTATTGGCGGAGAACCTCAAACAATAATGGTGGCGCGTATGTGATGCTGACGGAAAGCGGAACTGGGAACTGGAAAGTTTTTGTAGCAATGGAGAATACCGGTCAAATTGTTCATTATTATAATGGCGGTAGCGACAATGTAGGGGCATACAGCATAAATGATTGGCACTTTTTAGAGGCAGAGTGGTTGAACGACGGAACAGCAAGAGTAAGAATAGACGAGGGTGAGTGGTCGGCTTGGCGTGATGCTTTTGGAGATTGGACTAATTTAGACGGAATAGACCTAATCGCCGGGAATACAAGTCCTAATGCTACGACTTATTGGGATTATATCGGCGTGTGGGAAGAACCGCAGGAAATTTATCAGTTGGTTGAAAATCCTGAATACCCGGAAAGAGAATTTTATCTTGAAAAAACTATTTCGTATAGCGATCTGTTCCTGGTTTTTATTTTGATTTTGGCCTTACTTTGGGTCATATCAATCCAGGTATTTGATTATTTTTGGAAAAAATGATTAACTACACTATTTCAGAATTTTTAGGGATTTTCTTGATCGGAGTACCGGTTTTAGTTTTCGCCACCACGATTTGGATTAGAGGCCTTGATTGGATGATGGAACATTTAAAAGGCGATTTGAAAGAGAACATTTTCCACCACCACTTTCACTATAAAGCAAAAAAATGACAGCAACCGAAATTTTAGACAATATATTTTTTGGCTTTTTCTACACTTTCGGGGATTACCTACCCGTGATTTTTGCTTTTATTTTGGTGGTTGTTTTAATAGCCAGTTTTTTAAATACTTTTTTAGGTAGGGACAGGTGAGAGCTTGACAGGGGTTGGTGATGTTCTAAAATAAAAAAAAGGTCGGTTGCCGGGGAAAATTTTTAAGAGTAAAATTAGTGGGTATTATAACTTTACCCGAAGAGTTTATCGCCAGCACTACGGCTTACATCGGGGGTGTTTTTACGGATCTTTGGCTGTTGGTCGCGCTGGTCATCGGACTTCCTTTGGCTTTTTGGGCTATTAGGAAAGTCATCTCTTTGGTACGGGCGAGATAAAACCTTGTGGCCGGTGGGTTGGTATAACGGCATCTCATCACACTTACACCCTATATCGTAAAACAGATGAGGTTTCCTGGCCGGCAATTTTTTAAAAGCTATGGGAGTATTAGACACTTTTAATTTTATCAATAGGAAAAGTCCGCGCAAAGAAGATAGGCAATCTAAATTTGAAGAAAAGATGACAGCTTTGGTTGAAAAAGCAAAAAAAACCAGGAAGAAAAAAGATATTTTAAAGGCCGAAGAATTTTTAGACAGAGGTTTAAAGGATAATTGGCTTTAACTTTTATGGGTTTAGATTTTACAAGCGAAATGATTGATGATGTTATTGGATATGTTGGAGATATTTTTAGCGATATGTCCAACTTGATTTTATTGATAGTCGGAGTGGCTGTTGGACTTATGGTGATTGGCGCGATAATTTCAGCAGTGAGAGGTTAAAATTAAATTATGTGGGGATATTTAGCGGAGTTTTGGGAAGAAATTGTCCAGGTTGGAGATTATACTATTGAGTGGTTTCAAAGTATAGGCAACGCTGTGGCCGGGGCGATTGGTGGGCTTTTCAGCGAGTTAATTCATTATATATACGATTGTTTTTATCTTGTTTGGTGGCTTTTTGACAGCTTAAAGGATCTATTCGCGATATTTTTTACACCTTTCACCTGGATTTTTAACCTCGGGAAAGGTTTTTTTTCTGTTGCTTTTAAAACTGCCGAAGAATTAGGGTTAGAGATCGGAGAAGTGGCCGGGTTTGACGATAGTGTTTTCGCCTTTTTTGACGCTTTTCCTTATTTTAATTATATTCTTGCCGGGGTAGGGGGTGCTTTGGCTATTTTATTCCTGGCTTTTATCATAAAAAAATTAAGCGCGATATAATACTCAACTATGACAAAAAAACTTGACAGAGGGCAAGGTAAAGCGATAAAATGGGTATTGAAAATCAGTATCTTAACAATTTTTGTTATATTGGGACTTGGGCTTGGAAATTTGGCGAGTGCTACCGATTTAGAAATTGATTTTGAAACGATTGAAGGATACGAAGTTGGCCAGCTACACGGACAGGTCGGGTGGTCAGGTGATACATATCTTCAAGTCGTTGATGACGAATTTTATACTGGAAGTCAAAGCGTAGAACAATCTTGGACAGGAACGGGGAGTAAATACATAGAGAAGATTTTAGAGGGTTTTGCTTCATCTACCGCTTCGGGGACATTTTATTGGACTTTTGCTGTAAGAGATACGGGAGATGTAAGCGGTCGCTTGATGGCGATAAGCGATGGCGATACTTTCCAGTTCGGATTAAATGATGTTTATTATGAGGAGAATTGGCAACGCTTCGCGTATGTACAAAATATGGATAGGGTAGATTGTACGAACGGGTCGTATATAAGCTATTATAGTGGCAACCTGTTAGCCGGTACGAGATACAACGATGAGTGGATGCCGGCAGATACCTGGGTCTGGTTCATAGTTGAAATAAATTTTGACACCGAAATAGCCAGATTTTCTTATTATTACGATGAGATGAAAATTCCTTTTGAGTGGAGTGAAGAAAACGATACCTGTTTTTGGTGGCACACAACGCCAGATTATTATTTCTCATCTTTTAGATTGAGTACCTATTACGGGAATACGAATATAGATCAAATCAAGCTCGGTTCTTCTTTTACTCCGCCACCGTTGCCTGATGTAAATCTTTGGGTAGTTTCTCCGGAGAACGAAAGCACGATAACAGATATAGAAGATGAGATCACCTTTGCGTGGGAAAACTGGGATTTTGAGGATATTTGGACAGAGTTAGATTTTTTCTTCGTGGAAAAAAATACAGGGATTGTTGCCGGAGAGATGATCGTTTATGAGCCGGGTACAGAAAGCGGAGAGATAGCTTATAAATTTTCAGATTTTGGTTTTGATAAAAACGGGGATTATTACCTGAAAGGCCGGAAAGGATGTGTTAAATATGGCCAAGAGTTGATTTTCCCGAATTATTGGATTACAATAGAGATTGAGGGTTGGCCATCTACCTTTTCTATGCCTGATTGGGAAGATTGGTATAGTGCGCACACCGACAAATACGCCACTTCTTCACCAGTTTTTTACGGGATAGCCGGGGTTTTATCTCCGGTGTTCAGCGAGGCCGGAGAATTTGGGTTTAGCGCTTTGGCCTTTTTAGATCCCGGAGAGGCGTACGATACCGGATACCAGTTAGGGTTAGTTATTCCTCGCTTTCGCCATTATATTGATTTGATTGAAGTATTTTTTGGTGGCTTTCCGATCATAAGGATATTCTTAATTTTCTTGGTGGTCTTACTTCTGATCTTCTTAATTAGGTTAATTTTAAAGTTTATTCCAGGCCTGGGTTAATATGGGATTTCAACCTCTAAATGAATTTTATAGGGAAGTAGAGGAAAGAGAGAAAAAAGGCCGAACTTCCGGTTATTTCGCGGTGATACCTCACGCTGTTTTAGAAGATGAAAAGCTGACAGCAACGGATAAGATACTTTATGGAGAGATCAGCGCCCTGGTTAATAAAGTCGGCTATTGCTACGCCTCAAATCGGCATTTTCAAGATACCTTGAAATGTAGCAAAAAGACGATCAATTCCGGCCTGGCGAGTTTAACTTACAGAAAATATATCAGAGTTGATATTGAAAAAAATGAAAACGGGACTTTCAGAAAGATTTGGATAGGGTGTGAAAAACCTGTGGATAACCCTGTGGATAA
>DATKVL010000399.1:0-1175 GCA_035530115.1 Dehalococcoidia bacterium
GCGTCTGAAATCGGAAGAGACAGCCAGACGCCGTTCAGCCCCATGAAGCGCGACAGAATGAGCAGGGCAGGGAGGAGAAAACCCAGCTGACGTGCCAGGGAAAGATAAATGGCTGTCCACCCCTTGGATAGTCCCTGGAAAGTGATGCTAAACATGATGGCCGGACCAACCAGAATAAGGGCTGCGATGAAAATGCGCATACCCGGTACGGCAATAGCCAGCAACTCGGGGCTATTATTGAAGATAGCGATTACCTGTGGTGCGAAAATCTCCAGCAACGCAGTGGCAACAGCCAATACCACCACGGAAACGAGCGAGCCGTGTCTGACAGCCTCCCACAGGCGCCCCCAGAGGCGTGCCCCAAAACAGAAGCCGACAATCGGCAAGAGAGCATGGGCAAGACCGATAATGGGGATAAAGGCGAGGTCGGCAACGCGTAATGCGATTCCCAGGGCCGCCAGTGCCACCGAACCAAAGCCTGCCACAATCTGGTTGAATATTAAGAATACGACGGCTTCCGTAAGGTCCATCAATACCTCGGGCAGCCCTACACGATATATCTGAGCTATGATGGACAGGTCAGGCTTGAGGTGATGTAGTTTCAATCGGTAAACGGCTTTGTTCCCCAGCAGATAATAGCAACTAATTGCAGCAGCAAGTCCGCCCGATATCGTCGTGGCGAGGGCAGCCCCGCCGATACCCATCTCCGGGAAGGGCCCCCAGCCGAAGATCAGGAACGGATCGAGGACAGCGTTGACTACAGCGCCGACAACGATGAAAATCATCGGCTTGATTACATCCCCGGCCGCATGGAAAACGTTACGTGTCATGAGCCGGAAGAGAATAAATGGTATTCCCCAGCCAAAGAAGACCAGGTACTCCGCCGTCATATCGATGATTTGAGGCGAGGCCCCGAGTAGAGCAGCCAGTTGCCTGGTAAAGAAAACACTGGGAATGATGAGAATGATCCCGAATATGGCGGTCAAAGGAAAAACCTGGCCAGCCACCTGGTTGGTCGCTTCAATGTTTCTTTCACCGAATCGGCGCGATGCTAACGAGTTGGCGCCAATACCAGAGCCAAGACCTATAGCAAACACCACGATATAGAATGGAAATGTTATGGTTATGGCGGCAATCGCCTCATAGCTGACCCGACCCAGCCAGAAAGTATCAGC
>DATKVL010000400.1:0-8964 GCA_035530115.1 Dehalococcoidia bacterium
ATGTCGATTAAGGCGGTAGCAAAACGATGATAAGTGCAGCAAGGTAGCTTAATAAAGGGCTGTTTACCTTTTGGCTAAAAATGCAGCTAGTTTTTCAAGTCTTCCGTGACTTTAGCCATTAGTTCATCGCCTGATAGCTAATTGCAATAGGGACTGGTAATTTCGAGTCTTGCGGCGTACAAGGCCCACAATACCTCCCGGGACCAGTAACATTATAACGACCAGTATCACGCCCTGAATGAGTAGGCTTAGTGCACCGTATCTTGCGAGCAGAAAGTGCAAAAAGACGACGATGGCTGTCCCCACAATCGGCCCTTCTTCAGTTCTTATGCCACCTATGACGGTAGCGAGCAGGCATGTCATTAACCATCGGATATTGAAGGCGCCTGCTGGCGCTATATATCCCTGGTAAATATAAAAAATAGCCCCCGCTGCGCCTGTTACGAAGGCGGCAATGACAAAGGCGTACAACTTTAATCTGTAAACATCCACCCCGGAACTGGCTGCAGCTCTATCGTTATCACGAATCGCGGCAAGCCCCAGTCCCAGCTTCGAGCGCAAAATTATTCGCATAAGGAAAATTGATACAATCCCAATAGCCAGAGCCAGCCAGTAAAACTCCGTCAGGGAAAGCCCTCCTATGCCTTTTATTATATAACCCGCACCTCCACCAATGAAGTCCCCCGGAACGGGCTTCCAGAGATAAAATACATACCTCAGTGCCTCGGGCACAACCAGTGTTCCGATGGCGAAGTATATGCCTCTCATTCTAAAGGTGGGAATAGCTATAAGCGCAGCAAATGCCGCTGCTACTATGCCCCCTCCTATTATTCCCAGATAAAAAGGTAAACCATTCCAGGTGACTGTCACCAGGGTGTACCCCGCCAGCCCAATAAGCGCAGCCGGACCCAGGAATGTCAGGCCACTATAACCAGCAAGCAAATTCCACATATTGGCCATAGCCAGGTATACAAAAAAGAGAAAGAGGTAAAGGAGCCAAACACGGGGGATCCCTATTATTGGAAATATCGCCAGCACAGCTACCAGCACTACTGGCAGCATCAATCTCAACTGGTTGACAGGTACTTTCATGTTCTGATCAACGTCCAAATATGCCTTGCGGCCTTACGGCTAATACTACAAACACTATGAGATAAACAAAAAGCATCTGGGCGGCAGCACCAAGGAAATAGCCACTAAGAGTCTGGGTTAATCCTAAGACGATGCCCCCGATAAATGTCCCCAGCATGCTGCCCAGGCCTCCTATTATTATCACGCCAAAGGCGATGATGAGAAAGCCAACACCTGATGTAGGAGTAAAGGGAAAGGTCAATCCGAAAAACACACCAGCTACGGCAGCAGTTGCCATAGCAATGGCGAAAGCGAAAGCATACACACGGCCAGTATTTATCCCCACCACCTCAGCTCCTCGCTTATCCTGAGAGGCAGCAACAATAGCCTTACCTAAATAACTTCTCCTCAAGAATTCACGAAGCAGAAGCATCACCACTAAAGCGGCAACAAAACTGAGCAAATATGTTTTCGGTACAGTAGTAATACCAAGGCTAATGCCTCCAAGAGTATAAGGTGCCTCTAAACCACGTGAATATGGGGACCAGATGATTTGGGCAAGACTTTGTAGTATCAGAGAAATACCAAAGGCAATTATCAACGGAGCTTCCATCGATATTCCAAAGGCTCGGCTCATGACATATTTTTGAATAGCAAAACCGAGGATAAACCATAGGGGTATACCCATGGTTAAGCTTAGAATAGGGTCTATTCCCCAGGCAGTCATTAGTGCATAGGCAAAGTAGGCGCCGAATATCATCAGGTCTCCGTGAGCCACGTTTATCAGTTTCATGACTCCGAAAACCATGGAAAGCCCCAAGGCAATCAACGCGTATAATCCGCCTAGCAGAACTCCCATAATTATAGGACGGTACAAGCCACCTAAGACTTCCACGATCATTTGTCACGCATCCTGATTGACTTCATACTCCGAAGTATGCCTGTTTAATCTCCTCTTCCTGGAGTTCGGCTACATTCTTGCCCAAAACAATACGCCCTGCTTTTATGATGTAGGCTCTGTCAGCTTCTTTGAGGCTTCGCCTTACGTTCTGTTCGACAAGGAGGATGGTGATGCCCTTGCCTCTAATTTCTCTCACAGCCTTATATAGTTCATCAGTAACTTTGGGGGCAAGGCCGAGCGATATTTCATCAAAAAGCATAAGCTTAGGGTCTGACATCAAGCCTCGCCCTATCACCAGCATCTGTTGCTCGCCACCGCTTAGTGTTTTCGCTAGTTGTTTTCTTCTCTCTTCCAGTATAGGGAAATGTTCGTAAACTCTTTTGAGGTTTTGTTCCCTATTGGGCCTGGCCTGACGATTGTATGAACCTAATATAAGATTGTCTAATACGGTCATTTCGGGGAAAATCCTTCTCCCTTCGGGAACCTGGGAGATACCAAGTGTGACTATTTGGAAAGGATCCAATGTTGAAATATCTCGGCCGTCAAATTCGATAGTGCCCTGGGCAGGATGTATTACACCTGATATCGTGTTTATCAGGGTAGACTTACCCGAAGCATTGGAGCCAATGAGAGCTACGATTTCACCGGGTTTAACTACTACTGACACCCCCCACAAGGCTTGAAAGGTACCGTAAAACGCATCTATATTGCTGATTTTCAGTAATGCATCTTGAGACATCTCTTGGCTATGCTTCTCCATTGCAGTTCAAAAACAAGCCTTTCACTCTCATTAACCAAAGTAGGCTTCGATAACCTTTTTGTCTTCCATTATCTCTTTGGGTGTGCCTTCGGCGATTTTCATACCTTCATTAATCACCACAATCCTATCGACTGCCTGCATCATTACGCTTATAACGTGTTCGATCAAGAGAACCGTTATGCCCATGGCTCGTACTTTCTTCAGGGTGTCCAGTAGCTTTGGTATCTCCGCCTCTGTCAAGCCCGCTGCTACTTCGTCGAGCAGCACCAATTCTGGCTTGGTGGCTAGAACTCTGGCTAATTCAAGCAGTTTGAGAGTTATTGTTGATAAATCCTTAGCCAGCACATCCTTCTTTTCGGAAAGGCCTATGATATCAAGTATTTCACCCGCTTCTTTCTCAGCAGGCGCTTTTTCCAGACCTCTTCCAAACCTAGCCGCCACCACCACGTTTTTCCGGGCAGTCAAATTCACGAAGGGCTGAGGAATCTGATAGGTTCGGGCAATTCCGAGATGGCAAATCTTATGAGGGGGAAGACCGGTGATGAAGTTGCCGTTAAATCTTATTACTCCAGAGTCAGGTTTGTATTCACCAGCGATGACATTTAACAATGTCGTCTTACCGGCACCGTTCGGGCCCATGAGACCCACGGCTTCATCTCTCTGTATATCAAAACTTAAGTCTCTGAGAGCAACCAATCCTCCAAAATGCTTAGTCACTCCGCTAACGGAAAGAATCGGTGCGCTCAATCTTACCACTCTCCCGAAGATTAAATTCGGCTAAAAAATTCCTGGTTCTGTTACTTTCACTTTTGGGGGGACTCGAGATGATGACTGGTTATCATCACATCGATCCCCCCCTTTGTTGTTACCTAGCCCACTTCATGGCCCCTAAGGGATGGGGAATAGCACCTCGCCTGTCTCGGGTATGAAGTCATGCTTGGAAAGAACAATGGGACATACCCAATCTTCTTCCTCCTCATCCCACTGCCACTGGCCATACACCAGCGGACCCCGGCTAAACTGGTTCTCATCAAACGCGACGCGATGGCGAATTGTGTCTAGGTCGGTTTCCGCCAGGGCAGCACAGACCTCGTCTGCGTCCAGTGTACCCGCTCTTTCGATAGCGTCAATCAGGACCTGGATTATGCTATAGCCCGCCCCGATACTGCGGTTTACTGGACTGGCTTTCTCGGCAATCCATCTTGCGGCAAGTGATTCCGGAGTTGTGCCACCAATCCCCGGGGAGTCTCCCCATGCCGGATCCCACCATATCTCCACAAGGACACCGAGTGGTGCATCACCAGCCCAGGCTGATACATCTTCGTAGAAGAGCGGTGCTCTGCCGATGGAGACCAGCTTAGGTGCGAACCCGTCCGTGGCCCAAGCTTGTTCCAACAACGTCTTTACGAAGGGGGCCGGAGCATTACCCCAGATTATCGAAACATTATTGGTTACCCACTCATCTATGAGGGACTGAAAGTTTGTAGTGTCCATCGGCAACAGGCTCTTCGATGCTTCCTCAGCGATAACGGTACAGCCCCAAGTTTCCAGCACTCCAGGGAACAGCCCGTGCCAACCGACCCCATCTGGATCATCAGAGGCGAAGACACCCGCTTTCTTATTAGTCTCGTTGCCAACCAAGTCAAGCATAGCTACCCAGGTATCGGCTATCGTGTAGCCATCCGCTGGCCTGTCACCCGGGTCCACTATGGCAAACAGGCCAGTGGCCCAAGTGTATGACCAGCCCCCAGCGTCTGCCCGCATACCCAACCAGGGTTCCGCAGGGCCGGTTGTACAAATGTACGGGATTCCATGCGCCTCAGCTTTGATAGCTATGGGAGCATTCATCGGCGGGGGTTGGTCACCATACGCCAGGAACTTTACCTTATTGGTAAGAATTAGGCTTTCAGCAAGGGTTCCTGCTTTATCTGGGTCGCTCTCCGTATTGCGAACTACAAGCTCGAGGGTTAGTTTCTTGTCGTACTCTTCTACATATACCCCGCCTAGTGCATTGATATCGTCGACAGCCGCTTGCATCCCCCAGACGCCACCCTCGCCGAACCCAGCATACATGCCGGTTTGCGGAGCTGGTACGCCGACGAGGATTTTTGTCGGTACCGTGGGTCCGGGTCCGCCCCAAACCAACCATCCGATCAGCACGCCAAAACCCAAGCCGCTAACGACAAGCACTACAACTAACCAGTTTCTCATTTTATTTCCACCTCCTCGTATAATATTTTTGACTCCACCCCAGAAGTATTTGGGGCGTCGTCCCCTGCCCAAGACCGACCAGCCCGCCATGGAAGGAGCTCCATGGGCAGCAATAATCACGCTCACTTGTGAGCCGCATCACCCCTCCATCTCCTGCCAGGGAGACAGACCAAGCACCACCATGAACCGAGTGATGCCTACTCGACCATTGCCCGCATTAGATGCGGAGACGTGTTTTAGGGCTTAGCCCTGGTTAAGTTTACAACTCCCAGATGCTTGTCAGTTTTCAGGTCAACATCGACCGTCTTCGCTGCGTATCCCTTACATTCAAACTTCACGGAGTACTTTCCCGCGCCAAGGCCATCAAATTCGAAGTCTCCGAAGTTGTTTGTTGAGGTTTCCGTTGACTTGCGGGTAGACCGGTCCATTAGGGTTACCGACACTCCCTCAGCACATTCATCCACGTCACCATATACAACGGAGCCAGCAATGAAAAGCTTCGGCACACCCAGGTAGTACACTCTCGGCTTGGTTTTGTGTTCAGGGTTAAGGGCCTCAGTTTTCCCGGAAGCCACGATTTTAGAAACGTTGCTCTTAGGGTCTTCCAGGTCGCCGAATATTAAAGCCTGACTGGGACATACCTGCACGCACTTGGGAATTTCCCCCTCCTCAAGCATGTGTACGCAGAAGGTACACTTTTGTGGGAGCTGCTTTTCCTCGTTCCAGAATATTACGTGATAGGGGCAGGCGTCCACTATCTGCCTTTGTCCAACGGCCTTCTTCGGGTCTATTATTACTATCCCGTCGGGCCTTTTGTATACAGCACCGTCCTTGGCAGCTTTAGCGCAGGGCGCATCATCGCATTGCATGCAAGGGACAGGTATGTATGCGACCTTCACCCACGGATACGAGCCGCGCTCCTTCTTCACGAGGTCCATCCAGAATTGTCCATGCTTCGGCTGGGCTGCAGAATAGGGAGGATAATCGTTATCCCAGTATTCATCTTTGCAGGCGGTGAAACAGCAATAGCAGCCAGTGCACCTTGATACATCAATTACCATAGCCCACTTAGCCATGTTTATTTCCTCCACTTTTCTACTTCAACCAGGCATGAGTTGGGAGCCATGCCGCAGGCGTTCTTAGATATGAAGCGGTGAGGGGTCAGCAGGTTAATGCACCCACCTCTATCTGGCGATTCACCAGGCTCTCCAATTGGCTCGTAAGTAGCGCAGGACTCCCAGGAATGGACTACTCCGGGTCGAATGCGTTCCGTAACTTGAGCGGCACATAAAACGGCTCCTCTATCATTGTACACTTTAACTATGTCGTTGTTCTTTATACCTCTCCTCTTGGCGTCCTCCGGGTTTATCCGAATCACCCAGTAATAATGTCCGTCTTCCAGCTTAACCCGGTGTTCCGGTATTTCATTTATCCAGCTTTCTTTGCCATCATAATGGGTGTGAAAGCTGAACCTTGGATGAGGTGAAATCAGCTGCAGAGGATATCTGGATACAAGTTCCTTGGTATGATGGCCTTCCCATGAAGGAATATACTTGGGAACAAGGGGTCTCTCAGCGTCGTTGGGGTCAAAACGTTTGAGGCTCTGCGATTCAAACTCTATTTTTCCGGTCTGGGTTGCCAGGTTTCCTTCCCTGTCGGGCAGTCCTTCTATTCCTCCTCCAACTGGCCCCCAGTCGGGTGTATCGCGTTTTCTATTCTCAGCAAACCACCTTAGAGCCGGTGTCGGCTTATAGTCCTTGGGCAGAGGAACAACAAAGTAGCCCTTCTTCTCGAATTCTTCCCATGAAATGTATTTGGGCAGGTCGCTGACTTCAAACATTCTTCTAACCCAGTCTAATTCTGTTAGGCCTCCCTCGGTGAACTTGTCGTAGAACCCGAGCCTCTCAGCCACCATGGCAAATATCTCATAGTCTGATTTAGATTCTCCAAGAGGCTCGATACACTTCTTTTCCAGGACTATCATCCGATGGTTTGTGCCATAGGATGAGTGGGGTATATAGCCTGAGCAGTGAGCCCACTCACCGATATCCCACCTTTCAAAGTTGGTGCAGGCTGGAAGCACCAGATCAGCAAACTTAGCTTCCCCCTCCATCCAGATGGACTGGTTAACCACAAATTCCAGCTTGGGGCTTCGGTACATCCTAACCCACCGGTTCGTGTTGGTCATGGTGCCAAGATAAGCGCCACCATACCGCCAAAACATTCGTACCATCGGGAACCCGTCTTCAGGATACTTATATTTCTTAAACTGAGTTTCGGTGGAGGCGCCGCAAAAGCCCTTCCCCCGCCACGCTTGGGGGGCATCCAAAACACATTCAGGAACTAGAAGCCTAGGAATATGTTGCCCTCCCGGATCGTTTATCGCCGACCTCACCGGATGCTTCGTCATCCCTCGCGAGATCATTTGGAAGTGGGCCGCGGAGTTTAGTGGGTCACCCGATATTCCTCCCTCAGCGTATCCTGGAAATACGAAGTCGGCATTGTACGGGGCACCTCCCGTTGTTGACCATATATTGATGCCCGGTTTGCCCAGACCCTGCATCGCCTGGAGCAGAACCATCATTCTCGCCCATTCCGTTCCATAGGCGGTTCTGCAGGCTCCTCCCCAGCCACCAAGTCCCCCCGCCGCCAGCATGGTTTTCTTTTTCGCCCATTCCCTAGCCAGGGCTCTAATCTCTCGGGCTGGTATTCCTGTCTCCTTCTCCGCCCATTCCGGGGTCTTGGGAAAACCGTCCTCCTCACCTAGAATATAGTCTCGCCACTTTTCAAATCCGCTGGTACGCTTTTCGATATAGTCTTTATCGTATAGGTTTTCGGTGAGCCAGACATAGGCGATGGCTGCTGCTAGAGCCGTGTCGGTCCCAGGTCTTGGAGCAAACCATTTATCAGCAAGGTTTATGGCAGTGAAGTTATAGTAAGGATCTATTGAGACCACTTTCACTCCCAGCTCTTTAAGCCAGAAACGCCATATGGTTGACTCCTGCCCGCAGTATATTCCGCTGGTGGACTCAGGGTCGGCGGACCAAAAAACTATCATCTCCGTGTTTTTCAACGCGTCTTCTAGAAGGTCGTATTGTTCGGGGACCCCTAACCTCCAGGCAAACCCCCACGTATGCATTGCCCCCCAGTGCCAGCCTTCCCAGCTATCTGGGTTATGGTCGGCGTAAGTATAGCCAAGGATTCCCATAAACCGGAAGTAGGTACTGTGTCTATAGTCTATATTCCCCCAGTTGTGGTGCGAGGAAGCCGTACTCAAAATGGCTCCCGGCCCATAACTTAAGTGAACACGCTCTATTTCGCGAGTGAGAATATCTAAAGCTTCATCCCAGCTGATTCGCTCATAGCCTGATTTACCTCTATTTTCAGGTTTCCTATCTCCTTGAGGGTTGAAGTCCACCCTCTTAAGGGGATAGAGAATCCTGTTAGATGCGTATATTCTTGACCTCTCAGCCAGAGTATACGGAGAAACCATCGCTTTTCTGGGAGGAGAGAACTTTTTCCCTCGTGCCTCGATGACCCAGGACTTGGCATCATCGGAGCTGAGGAGCAGAGGTTCAAGGCGCGTTATTCTTCCATTTTTGACATAAACATAAACCGGTCCGCCGACGGTACAATTTGTAAAAACTTGTTCGTCTTTCGTAGAACGGGCCATATTCTTCCTCCTCTTTTTTCGTCTGACTTAGTCTATTATTCTAATACGATGGATTCACAAGAGTCAATACCATATTGACTAGAAATCTCTGTTTGATATACTTAGGTGAAAACTCAGGCAAGCTTACGGATGCGGAGGTAGAATATGCAGGTATTTAACAAACTGAAAACACACTCACAGTCAGGAAACATTTTGAGTGTCATCGTCGGGATTCTGGTCTTTGGTTCGATCTGGGGGCTTGTGGAAGCTACTTTGGGCGGGGCTTTACACCTTATCCACTTCACCTACAAAGGGGCAATTACAGGTGGCATCGGCATATCAATCATGGCGGCGTTTGTCGTAATGTAT
>DATKVL010000401.1:0-1154 GCA_035530115.1 Dehalococcoidia bacterium
CACCGGGGTCTCGAACTTCACCCACGGCACCGGCTATCTGGACGGCAACGGCTTCGTCCATTACAACCCGTCAGCCAACTACTACGGCCCGGCGAGCTTCAGCTACACGATTCAGGCGCCTACCGGGCAGACGGATACGGCAAACGATGAGCAGTATCGAGAAGCTGCGTGAGGTGCGAGATGAAAAAATTCAGCCCCCGTTCTTATTTGCCTTTAATTATTTTGCTGGTTTTTCTTGGATACGGTGTCCGACTATTACAAGTGGAATCCAACCGTGAATATAGTCAAGGGGGATTCGCTCACGTTCTTGGCGATGTCGTAGGGAAGAAGGTGCAACTCAATCTGTGGGCGAATGGTATCGGATGCGCCTACTGGCTCAGGCTTAAAAATTGTATCGGTGTGGAAATAGTGGATTCTAGACAACCTGCCGATTTCACAAACAAAATTAATATGGTTGCGAATAACTTTTGTGGTCTGGTTGAGGCTAACTATCCAAAAGAAAAATATATTTTCCACTCCGGGGCTTTGGCAAAGGAGTTTGACTCAGGACTAGGGCGTGCTTATCTGACTTTTTTTGACTGCAAAAACTCTAGGAAGCCAATAGGTGAAATACGTGTTTACATTAATCCATCGGGCGCACCAATCCGCAAAGCAGAGTGGATACTGAACCCAAAGCTAACAATGATCTTTCCAAATTTAGAGGGCGGTGAAAAATGAGCCAAGTTTATTCGATCACGATTTTCTCTGATACGAGAATCATTTCTTCAAACAATCCCGGCAGTGCTGAATCTGCCTCCTTTATCCCTCATGGTTTTATTGGATTTAATGCGCCGGGAGAAATCGCAGAATACTATGGCTTTGCACCGCAAGCAGGATCTACACCAGTCGGTGCAGGTGCGGTTACTTCTCAGGTAGATAGCCAAGGACGCCTGCATGAATGGGACTTTGCTCTAACAATTGAGGTCAGTGAGGCACAGTTTAATGCGATGTATAACCGGCATTTAGAGTTGCAAGCCAACCCGCCGACATACATTTTTCCGGTTTATGACTGCATCAGCGGGTATCTCAATAACCTGCTGTATGCTGGTGCTGCGGCCGATCCCTTGAATGGTGGAAAGTTGTTGGGGATTTCTTCGGTCTTGTCATACCCGGTG
>DATKVL010000402.1:0-8220 GCA_035530115.1 Dehalococcoidia bacterium
TCACGATGCTTTCACTACGGGACATGGTGGCACCTCCATTTCAGCGGCTTTGGGCATGGCTCTGACCCGTGACCTTGCTCGCGGTAATCACCACGTGGTAGCTGTCATCGGCGATGGATGCCTCACCTGTGGCATGACTTACGAAGCGCTGAATCACGCCGGGCATTTGGGCACAAGGCTTATCGTGGTGCTTAATGACAACGGCATGTCCATTTCGCCCACAGTAGGAGCGATAGCCAGGCGGCTAAATGTAGTGCGAACGACCCGTGGCTATATACAGGCTAAGCAACAGACGAATCGGTTGCTGTCTCTCTTGCCTGGAGGAAAGAGGCTGCAGTGGGCATTGCGCCGTCTTAAGGAAGGAGCAAAAGCGGTAGTCATGCCCACCATGATGTGGGAGCAGCTTGGCTTTACTTACATGGGTCCGATAGATGGTCATAACACTGCTGAATTGGAAACAGCTCTGACTCAAGCCAGGAATTACTACAAGCCGGTCATTGTCCATGTCTTGACTACGAAAGGCAAGGGCTACAAACCAGCCGAGGATAATCCCACTCACTTTCACGGTCTATCCCCCAAAAGCAAGGACTTGGGTACAATACCTACTTATAGTCAGATATTTGCTCGAACAGTTGGTGGACTGCTCAGGAACAACCCCAGGGTGGTAGTGATAAGCGCTGCCATGGTTGAAGGCAATAGCCTATCCTCTTTGGTCAAGGAGTATCCTCAACGCATCTACGATGTAGGGATTTCTGAGCAGCATGCGGTTACCTTAGCCGCCGGTCTAGCTACCCAGGGCTTTATACCTATTGTAGCTATATATTCCACTTTCTTGCAACGTGCCTTTGACCAAGTATTGCACGATGTTTGTCTCCCTGACCTGCCTGTCATTTTTGCCCTCGACCGCAGCGGCATTGTCGGAGAGGATGGCAAAACACATCAAGGGATATTTGATTTATCCTATCTTAGTTTGATGCCCAATATGATTGTTTGCGCACCTAAGGACGGGAATGAACTTCAAGACCTGCTCTATACTGCCCTCAATACAGAGCATCCTATGGCAATTCGTTATCCTCGAGGTCGGGGAACAGTAGTTCCCTTGGCCACCGAGCTTCATCAACTTCCTATAGGCAGAGCTGAGATAATAAAGCAAGGTGAAGATATAGTCATAATAGGCATCGGCTCTACTGTCATGCCTTCTCTGGAAGCAGCGGAACATTTAGCTCTGGGGAGCATTGATGCCATGGTAATTAATGCCCGATTCGCTAAGCCCCTGGATACAGAGCTTATTTTGGATGTAGCCAACCACACCAAAAAGATGGTCATAGTAGAGGAGAATATTCTTAGCGGAGGCTTTGGTGCCGCGGTGCTGGAGCTGCTGGAAAAGGCTGAAGTATCAGATGTCAAAGTGAAGCGATTAGGCATTCCTGACGAATTCGTAACCCATGGAAAGCAAGATTTTCTTCGCTCTCTCTACCATCTGGATGCCTTGGGAATAGCAAAGGAATGCGTCGATTTCCTGGCTCACGTGCAAGCAAAGGTGGAGGGAGAGCTCCACACCACTATCCTTTAATAGTAGCGTCTGGTCTCATAAAGGCGAGTCCTTATTCGCCTGAGTCATTCGCTTGAGCTCATAAAGCTTGGTGATTGCTTCCAAAGGAGACATGGAGTCAATATCAAGCCGGGCAATTTCATCAGCCAATAGTGAGTCTTTATGGAAAAGAGGAATCTGGAGCGATGCTTTACGGCGAGGGACCTTGCCTTTTTTAGCAGTGTGGCTTTCCAGCTCAGCTAAGACTTCCTGAGCTCGGACGATTACCGATTTGGGCAGGCCTGCTAGCTGAGCCACGTGGATGCCATAGCTCCTGTCAGTGCCCCCAGGGACAATCTTGTGTAGGAAGATAACTTTGTCTCCTTCCTCCGCCACCGCCACGTTAAAGTTTTTCACTCTGGGCAGGATATCAGCCAGGTCCACCAATTCATGATAATGAGTGGCAAAAAGGGTCTTCGCCCCAAGCTCAGGGTGGTTGTGGATAAACTCGGCCACTGCCCAGGCAATGGAAAGCCCGTCATAGGTGGAGGTGCCCCGCCCAATTTCATCCAGGATTATAAAGGAGCGAGGGGTAGCATTATTCAGGATATTTGCCGCCTCAGTCATCTCCACCATAAAAGTGGATTGGCCGGCAGCTAGGTCCTCCTGAGCGCCAATGCGAGTAAAGATGCGGTCAACAATTCCAACATTCGCTGAATCGGCAGGGACAAAGCTTCCTATCTGAGCTAAAAGGATGATGAGGACTACCTGCCTGAGATAGGTAGACTTTCCTGACATGTTGGGACCTGTAAGTATGATAAGTTGATTGTCCTTATTACATAAATAAGCATCGTTAGGAACAAAATTATCGCTGCCTATGCTCTGTTCCACGATAGGGTGGCGCCCTCCCTTAATATCTAGGACATCCTCGTTGGTCAGCGTTGGGCGGACATAACCATGGCGCACTGCGACCTCAGCTAGGCTGGAAAGGGCGTCAATTTGAGCGATGGCTCTGGCGGTGGCCAAAATTTGCCCCCCAACAGCGCTTATCTGCTGGCAAAGTTGTCGGAAAATGGCAGCCTCCAGGTCAGCGATCTTTTCCTGAGCATTGAGAATCAGGGATTCATACTCCTTGAGTTCGGGGGTGAAGAACCTTTCCGCCTCCGCTAAAGTCTGCTTACGAATATAGTCTGGGGGAACTAAGTTGAGATTAGCCCGAGATACCTCGATATAATAGCCAAATACCCGGTTGTAGCCTACTTTTAAGGATTTAATCCCTGTACGCTGTCTTTCCCTTTGCTCCAGGCCAGCCAGATATTGCTTGGCCTGCCGGGAATTGCGGCGAATTTCATCCAGCTCAGGCGAGAAACCCTCCCTTATCACACCACCTTGCTCCAAATCTCCTGGCTCATCGGCAATAGCCCTGGCGATTAAGTCCACAATATCGGGGCAAGGCTTAAGTTCGCCGCTTAGCCAATTTATGGCGTCCCCGTCTGCCATCGCCGCTTTCAAATCCGGCACCTTTTCTAAACTAGACCGAAGCGTTATCAACTCTCGGGGCATGACTCTGCCACTACTCACTCGGTTAACCAGTCTCTCCAGGTCAGCGATATCTGCTAGAAGAGAGATGACTTTCTGGCGAGCCAGACTATCTTGATGAAACCAGGCAACCGCCTCTTGTCGCCGGTTCAATATGGCGAGGTCCAGAAGGGGATGTCCCAGCCAATTCTTGAGCAGCCTGCCACCCATTGCTGTCTTGCTCAGGTCAATGACGGAGAGGAGTGAGTGTCCAGTTTCTCCCCACCTGCCGCCCTGAAAAAGCTCCAGATTGCGGATGGTCTGGCCATCGAGGGTCATAAAGGAATCTGTGGAGTAGGTAGCAAGTTTGCTTAGCTGGGGCAGAGTTTCCTTTTGCGTTTCCTTGACATAATGTATTAATGCGCCGGCGGCCCTTATAGCCAAAGGCAAGCGGGCACAGCCATAGCCTTCCAGGCTAGCCACGCCGAAATGTTCCAGCAAAGCTTCCTGGGCAATCTCTAAATCAAACCAGTAGTCATCAAGTCGGCTTATGGTGAACGGCAATTGGGCACAATCGTCGGCATCTTCGGAAATAAGAAGCTCGCTGGGCTGAAGTCGCTCCAATTCGGGCATGACTCTTTCAGCAGGAAGCTGAGTGGTGGCAAACTCGCTCGTGGTTATATCAACATAGGCGATTCCCGCTTCCTCTCCTTCAATAACCAGGCTGGCAAGGTAGTTATTGCTCTTACTGGCAAGCAGATTGGGCTCGACTACCGTCCCCGGCGTCACCACGCGAATGACATCCCTTTCCACCAGTCCCTTGCCCGGGGGGCTGAGTTGCTCACAAATAGCTACCTTATGACCGCGGGTGATGAGCTTCGCAAGATAGTTATCCAGAGCGTGATGAGGTATCCCTGCCATGGGCACCCTCTGCCCCTTGCCCATCTCGCGAGAGGTCAGGACAACGTCCAGCTCTCGCGAAGCGACTTTGGCATCTTCATCGAAGGTCTCATAGAAATCGCCTAAGCGGAAGAAAACGATAGCTTCGGGATACCTCTGCTTAACCCTGAGATACTGCTTTCTAAGAGGTGTTACAGTCATCTATGTTATTTTACTATAAAGACCTCATTGAAACGAATTAACTTGCCTGCTATGATACTTTGCTGAATAATTTACTATGAGAGAACAAATTGGCATCCACGTTGAGGAGAAATTCCGGGGGATGGTGGATGAGGGCTGGGTGAGGAGGATAGCCCAAACTGTCCTTAAGGCTGAAGGGGTGGCTCCTCCTTACGAGGTGAGCCTGGTTTTCACCGATTCCGAGACGGTGAAACAACTTAACCGAGACTACCGGGGGGTGGATGAGCCTACGGATGTGCTTGCCTTTTACATGCTTCCGCAACAGGGAGCCGATTCTTCTTTCGCACTCCCTCCTGATGGGGTAACTCGCCTGGGCGAGGTAATCATCTCTTATCCCCAAGCAGTGGCACAAGCCAGAGAACAAGGGCATTCACCCGAGAGAGAGCTGGCATTGCTGGTTATCCATGGAATACTGCATCTTTTGAGCTATGACCATGAAGAGCCAGAGGAAGAAAGCAAGATGAGGGAAAGGGAAAGAGAACTTCTGGAGAGATGCTTGCCCGGGTAGTGATATAATATAAGTGCAGAATGGGGTTGAGGATGCCAAACCGCTCCACTTATTCAGTGATTGGTATTCCAGCGTCATTTAGTGTGAGGCACAAGCGGGACTTAACCCGAGGTTTTTGAAGTGCAAAACAGCGCAGAGGAGGTAAAAGATGGCTAAATTCCTAATGCTGACGACCCTCACTGATGAGGGAAGAAAGACTATCACGGAGAATCCCGGAAGGATCAAAGAGGTCAACAAAGAAGTAGAAGCAATGGGGGCGAAGGTTCTAGCCCAGTATGCTGTGCTGGGTCCGTACGATTTCATAAACATTATAGAAGCTCCCAGTAATGAAGTAATATCCAAGGTGGCGGTAACTCTGGGGGCAAGAGGTACACTTCAAACCATGACCATGGCTGCTATGGATGTTGACGCTTTCATTGGCAGTCTCAAAAAGTAGAGGTAACCCTCGGCTACCCGCTTGTGCCAGCAACTTTTAAGGCTGATTGGAATTTGGCATTAAAGCACTAATGACAAAAATGTAAAACTGCTCAGTCCTCTGGATTCACGGTTTAGAGATAGTTGAGAACTATGGTTTGTGTGCTGCTGGGCAGAGACGATGAAGTAATCGAGAGCTTTGGCCTTGCTTCTAGCTCCCGAATTCTCATTTTATCCAGGAATTTGTCCACAGGACTGAGATCGCCAGTGAACGCCTCTGTCTTATAGTGCATGGGGATGACAATAGGAGGCTCTAATTGCCTTACTATTTCCACAGCCGTGTCAATGGGCATAGTAGATACCTCGCCGACGGGCAAAAATAGTATATCAATATCTCCTATTTCTTCTATCAAATGTGGGTCCAGAGGATGCCCCAAATCACCTAGATGACATAAAGTTATACCATCCATCTCGATAATATAAATGGTATTCTTGCCCCGTAAATCCCCCTTCCTATTATCATGGAAAGTGGCGACGCCTGTAATAAAAGTCCCCCCTATTTC
Source organism: Dehalococcoidia bacterium (assembly GCA_035530115.1). Taxonomy (GTDB): domain Bacteria; phylum Chloroflexota; class Dehalococcoidia; order GIF9; family AB-539-J10; genus RBG-13-51-36. The sequence goes on from DATKVL010000402.1 coordinate 5,675, forward strand.
ATACTCTCCCGGGCTTTTTATTAGTTTAGGCTCATTGGCGACGCCTTCGATGTAGTTATGACCAGGGTGGAAATGGCTCAATGTCACTATGTCCGCCTCAGGTTCACCCAGGCGGTAGCCCAAGTCAGGATGATATGGGTCTGTGATGATGGTTTTTTCTTTCCCTCTAATCAGAAAGCAGGAATGTCCTAGCCAGGTAATCTCCATCAGCGTCTAAAGGATACTCTTTTTCTTTAGCTTTGTCGACAGTAAGGCGACTCTATTAACCAGAAAATGCATCAGCTTTGCGGGTGCGATTATCCTTTTCTATAGGGCTTATCAGAAGCGTCATCCCCTCTATGCCCACAACGGCAATTTCCTCGCCAGCGCCTATGATTGAACTGGATGAAGCTCGCCACAGTTCACCGTTAACTCGAACATAACCTGTGGGGGAAATGAGGGTTGTTGTTCGTCCTCGACTACCAATGTCCAGCAAAATCATCGGCTTCTTAACTAGCGCCTTCTTGCTAAGTCGGTAATTTATATAATTATATACCCCGAGAGCAATCATCATAATGATGAGACCCCAGAAGGGGATATTTATCGCAACCTTTGGCAGCAGCCAGAGCACGACTGCCATCAAGGCCGCCTCTTCAAGTAAGCTTGTTGTAATGGCAAGTGCTGTATATCTTCTGTATTTCATTTTGGTATTGAGATAAAGAGTTAGGTCGGAATTAGATTAACCTTCAAATTTAATAGCTTCACTCAGGCCATCAGCGCACGAGTGGGTGGGATTGTTGACAAAGAAAGCTTTAACTCCCTCCATTTGCTTTAGTTCTGGTCGTCCTTTGAACCGGGCATTAATGATATGCAAAGTAATAGAAATAGTCAAACAGCAGGGCGATTGACAAGAACCAGTATAATCGTTAACATTTGAAAAATAAAGGTTAACGAAATGAAGGAACAGATACTAAAAGCTCTGCGAGAGTGTAGTGATTATCTTTCTGGCGAGATACTTTCTGAGCAGCTTGGCATCTCCAGGGTTTCTATCTGGAAGCATATTCGCAACTTAAAAAAGGATGGCTATGTAATAAGGGCCTCGCCTAGGGGATACAGGCTGGTCTCCTCTCCAGATTTACTGCTTCCTTACGAATTCCCCGATTTAGAACAAAGAATTCACTACTTTCCAGAGATTGGCTCGACTATGGATGCGGCAAGAGAGTTAGCTAGAAGGGGAGCAGGGGAGGGGACAATCGTGATTGCCGAAGCCCAAGCTCATGGCCGAGGAAGGTTAAGCCGGGAATGGCTTTCTCCAAAAGGTGGGATTTACTTTACTCTCATTTTACGGCCCAGTATAAGTCCCGCATATGCTCCCAGGATAAACTTGATGGCCTCTGTTGCCGTGGCAGCTACAATTAGAAAGCTCTTTGGGTTAAAGGCCGAATTAAAATGGCCCAATGACGTCTTGATTGAAGGCAGGAAGGTGTGTGGCATACTGGCTGAAATGGATGCTGAAATGGATGTTGTAAATTTTGTCAACGTCGGGATAGGCATAAACGCCAATACCTCTGTCCCCCAGTTTGAAAAAACGGCGACCTCCTTAAAGGATACGTTAGGCAGGGAAATCTCCAGGAAGGAGTTTTTAAGCGTATTGTTAGGGGAAATAGAGCGACGGCAAGCTCTATTGATGGAAGCAGATTTACTCGAGGAATGGAAAAAACTCTCTGGGACATTAAATAAGTATGTAAGGATATTATCGCTAGGTGAGGTAATAGTAGGGCGGGCAATCGACATTGATACCACCGGAGCATTAATAATAAGAAAGAGGAATGGCTCTTTGAAGAAGGCACTGGCCGGGGATTGTATTCACTTGAAGGAAGAGGCACCAGATACTGATATGGGAGCAGTCAGCCGTCAGCATTCAATATGAAGCTGGTATCTGAAAGCTAAATTGTTGTAAGATGCCGCAACTAGCTATCATTGCCGTCTATTTTCTCGCCATAATTGGCATAGGGGTGTGGAGTAAGCGGAGAGCAGGAAGCCAAAATGGCTTCTTCGTTGCCCACCGCCGGGGAACTCTGCTCCTTATCACCGGCTCACTTGTAGCCACTGCAATAGGGGGGTCAGCAACCGTGGGGATGGCTGGCCTGGGGTTCAAGCAAGGTTTGACTGGCGCCTGGTGGCTTCTTGTTGGCTCCATCGGCCTCGTGATTCTGGGGGTTTTCTTCGCCAGGAAAGTAAGAGGTGCTGCGCTTTATACTCTTCCAGAACTGGTAGAAAGGCAGTATGACCGCCGTATGAGTTTGGCGGCTTCTATTCTTATTGTTATCGCTTGGGTGGGGGTGGTGGCAGGACAAATCGTTGCTGCTGGGAAAGTTTTATCTATCTTGGGAATAGGTTCTGTTGCTTTCTGGATGACCGCCTTTACTATAGTTTGTGTCGCTTATGCTATTCTGGGGGGCCAGTTCTCGATTATCCGTACCGATGTTTTCCAGGCGGTGCTTCTTTTCCTTGGGATTTTTGTCGCTTTGGCGCTGGTTTTCTCACAAGTGGGAGGACTTGATGGG
>DATKVL010000403.1:0-4367 GCA_035530115.1 Dehalococcoidia bacterium
AGCTACGTTTCGCTCAATATCATATTTTTAACTCGTTGTAAATACGGCATATTTCGTTCCAGCACACGATCAAAAAACACCAAGTGGTTTTGTCTTCGCCATGACTGCCGGTGGTGGCGCACGGCTATCTGAGCTTAACGTGCTAGCTAACCGGCGCCCCGCCGCTAGGCGGAGCGTCCGTGTTGAGCGGCGGGTTAGAACGCGGCGAATGAAGACGCGTCCGTTTTTGTGCTCGGAAGGCCGCAGCAAGCCCTACCAAGAATGTAGCTGAACCAATTACGGCTAACGTGGGGATATATGGACTCTCTGAGAGAACGAGTAGCCCAATAAGTAACGTAGGTAGTGCGAACGCTAGCGGGTAGAGCCAAATGTGTGATGGCGGAAACCAAGAGACCAGCGCCGTGATAACCGCAAACGTAATTAGCGAGGCGACTGCGGCCCAAAGAATTGAACTGACAAGGCCGCCAGCTTCCCAGCCCATGACGAAGGCAAACACAAAGTAGGCCATGCCTCCGATTAGACCAATCATTGCTCCATCAGTGTTATTCATGGTGAGCGCTCTAACGTGGAGCCCCGCTTGAGCATAGGGTTAGAACGCTTAGTCATTGGTGCGCGGCCCTTTGGAGTGACGAAAGATAGTGAGTACGCCCCATGCAATGGCAAAAAAACCAGTGGCAACAGCCAGCGCCACCAACCCGAAAGCCACAAATGACAGCGGATTGCTTGAGCTATAGTCGATAGCGAATCCTAATGCGACACCGCAAAGGCCAACGCAAAATGCGACCAAGCCGAGCCTGAGAGGCTTTGTTATGGGGCCGGCAATCATTTTAATAGCAGATGGCATAGCGTTCTAACGTGGAGTTCAGCGGGCAAGCGGCGGCTTCATCGCCGCGTAGCTCCGCTGGAACGCAGGGTTATGCCTGCGACGACAAAGGAGAGCAGAAATGATTGCAGGCGAAGTGATTTCGTTTGTTGGCAATAGAGACGAACCGGAGGTTTCACGACCGACACTGATCGAGCTTACGAACTGGAGCGACACGCCGTTCATCGAACTGGCTGCGGACGTTGGCAATCGCCGCGTATATTTCAAGTTCCGCATGGCCGACTTGGTTCGCGAGATCGATGAAGCCAAGAAGGCATAACGTCTGAATTCACCGGCCTGCGCGGCTTTTCGCGCAGGTCCGGTGGAATGATGGGTTAGGCATTTTTCTTTTTCTCTCTTGACGCGCTCTTAACTGCCTCGTGAGCCTCACCAAAAATGGCACCCATCTCGGCTTCAAACGGAGCGTGTCGAAAGAAGTTTGGTAGGCTAGGTGTACGAACTTCGGGTGGAAACGATATGTTGGCAAATATTGGATAAGGAATACCTTCGACTTCGTCTAGTGAAAACCGCGAAGACAATGGATAGGAAGGTTTTCCAAACTTACCTATCAAGATTTCTGAAATCTTCTGTTTGTAGAGTTCAGGCTTCAACTTGATGTATCGGCGGTTCACACCTGATAGGCGAGTTGCCAGTTGAAGCATCATATCTGGCAGTATGTCCAAGTCGTTATGAAAAAGTATCAACAAATTGGAGTTGTCAAAATAGTCAAAATCTCCGGATTCGTATAACTGCTGCAATCTATCGACCCGCTTTCTTAAGAGACACGAATGGACAAGGGCCGATGCACTGTAGCTTTGAAATGAACCGTTATTATGGTGTTTCCTTAACAACAGAATCTCATTGAACGCCTCGTCAAAATGGCCATACAGAAGATGTCGCTCAAGGCCGTAGAAATAGACAAACACATAACCGATATCAATTTCTTGGGTTACATCGTATAGCCATCGCAGATAGACACCTCTCTGAGCTGGGGTCATCTCACTATATGACGGAAAATAGGAGAGCTTCGGAACGTCTTCTTGAGGCGATGGATCTACAGCTGGAAGGGTTGAGTAGATGGTGCTTGGATCATCCGGCACTTCCTGGTGGAGGCCAACATTGCCATGATTAGAAACGGAAATTGTGAACTGCAAGCCAAAGCCGTGCCCCGATGGCTTATCATGTGAAATGAAAAGAAGTTCCTTGCGGTATGGGGGAATTCTATTTATCGCAGGCTGCTTCGTTGTTCTAAGTATCAGGCTGTTCAGTAAAGACATGGTGCGTAAATATCCCCGAAATGCTCAACGTTCAAATTGAGGGGCTGGCCGTCACGGAACGTTGCCGGAGCCCCGAAAGTTCAACAACCACAGGCCGCAAAGAGAACGCTTATCGGCCAGTCCCTCTCGAATGCAGAGTTAGACTGGAAACTGGCACGGTGGTGAAACCGCGACCTAATCATCCATTAACCAAACCACGCATCCACATTTCATAAACGTGCCAAGCGAGATAAAAAACAGCTCCAAAGATAAGGCACCTAAATTGCCAACGCCCGTACCACGCGCCATCTTCGACATTTTGTGCTATCGCACTACTAATTCCCTCGATGGCAATTTCTATAAGCTGGGGATTTGTACCTGTTTTGGGGTGATTCCCAGCCTTAACTTTTAACAATTCAGCATTTGAATAAAGGACGCACTCTACATATGTGATGTGCCGACAGCCGAAATAGAAGCTAAAACCCCACAGAATTACAGCAACGGCCAGAGGAAGCTGCGAATAACCAAGACTTAACTCCTTTGTCTGATTGACGGCAAAACCGATCGCAGCACCAGCGGCAGCTAGTAAAAAGTAAACATACTTTTCCTGAGCATTTCTATGCTGCTTATAGACCTCCATTTGATCATCAGAAGCTGTCATATCTCTCCGTTGAATAAGCCACTAACGTGAAGGTGAGGGGCGCCGCGCTTTTGCGGCGTCCCTCTCGACCGTAAGGTTAGCCGTTTGTTTAGTGAATGCACCCAAGGTAACAATCTCCAAAACGTTGGAGCGCTGCCTCTCTGAGACTTGGGCAGCATTTCTCCGAAATGTGCAGGCCATAGTTTTCTACGTCGAAAATCATTTCGCCAACCGGGTCGTCAGGAATAGGCCCAGGTTTTGGCTGTGGTGCCTTAAAGAACTGATAACGCAGAGATGCCCATAGCTCAAAACCAAGCTCGATTTCAAGATCCGGGTCATAGCCAGACCCTTCGCCTGCGCGCACCTTCTTTGTGATCAAGCCGAGTTGCTCCAGCAACATGCCACCAAGGGAATGTGCCACGAGATCGGCGAGTTGTATTCCACCGACAAGTTTTGAGTCTTGCGAATGGTGTAACTCGCACAATGAGCCGGAGCCTCCAAAAAAGGTTTGGTGTGTCTTGGCATCAACGGTTATCCCTTCATCAAGGAAAACTTTGTGTGATTGTTGATCCAACTCATTGGCACGGAGAATCTTCTGTAGCCCAATAACTGCTTCGCGACCAAGCAATGCTCTTTCACTCGCCGGAAGTACAATCACACCGACACTTGTACTCATCAAAATATTGGTCAGTTCGCCACGGAGCTTTGCTTGATGAGGATTTCTATCCATACGTGAGCCACTCTTAAATTCATCGACTCCCGGTTGTAGTCCAACGTGGCTTATTGCGGAATAGACATCCGGCGTTTTGTCTTCAGGGGCATAGACGAATGCGCCGATAATGAAGCCACCCCTCTCTTGAATCGTTTCATCGAAATAGAAATATCCCACTGTGCGATCCCCAGACGGCTAACGTGGAGTTAAGGGGCTGGCCGCTTCTGGCCTGTCCCGCTTGAGCGTAGGGTTAGCCATTTGACGCTAGATTTTGCCTCATTTTACGACCACCAACAGGAACGAGGCCATTAGTCTGATAGAAACTTAATGCGCGCTCAAACTCGGGGAGCGGTGGTGTGCATAACTCGATGCACGACCAACCATGCTTTTGTCCATAATTTCTGACTTGCTCTATCAGCATTGCTCCGACACCTGAAGAGCGAAATTCAGGAACAACATAAAACTCTTGAATTACTCCTATCTTTCCACCTGCGTATAAAGCGTAAGTTTCGGTGATTGTTGAAACAGCAACAGGGATGTTATCTGACCAGCCAATAATTGCCGCGTAGTGGCCTGCCGCTAACAACTCTTCACACCTTTGAATTGTGCCTTTCAAATCAATATCGAAATGCTGCGCATTAGTGCGCTCACAGATTTCCTGTGTAAGTTGGACGACCAATGAACCTATAATTTCTGCGTTGTCTGGTGTTGCTTGTATAAATTTCAATTTCATTCGGGCTCTCACTTGAGATGGCTAACGTGGAATTAACCGGCTCCGCGCTTTTGCGGAGTCCGGGTTGAATGTCGGGTTGGGCATCACAGCGCGTCATTCATATCAACAAGAAGACCAGCCGCCCTTAATTCTTTTGCCAACTGAAGCCGCCACCCCCCCTTATC
>DATKVL010000404.1:0-1303 GCA_035530115.1 Dehalococcoidia bacterium
GGAAAAATTGACCTTGGTTGGGGCTGAAGTGTAAAATCGGCCCTGAAAGCGAAAAAATTAGTCGAAAGTGACCGATAGCCTTCAAGAAACAAAGGGGCAAAGATGCTGGGGTTAATCCATGGTCGTTGATTACCCTTCAACAAAGAAAGGTTTTAAAATAATCTGTAAAGGAGCTAGAAATGGATTTTGAACTTACCGAAGAACAAAAGATGTTCCAAACAATGGTGCGGGATTTTTGTGTTGGGGAAATCGAACCCTACGCTGCTGAATGGGATGAGACAGAGAAGTTCCCCCATAATGTTGTCAAAAAGATGGCTGACGCCGGGTTGCATAGTGTGCACTTTCCCGAAGCATATGGGGGAAATGGGGACGAATTAACTTTTGCCATAGCCACTGAGGAAATTTCCCGTGCCTGTGCTGGCATAGGCGTCGTGTATCTCGTTAGCCTTGGCCTGGGTATGTATCCCATCGTCATGCATGGCAATGAACAGCAGAAAAGGCACTATATTTCCCGTGTAATCAATGGGGCGATAGTGGCTTTTGCCTTAACTGAGGCCATGGCTGGCAGTGATGTCGCCGCTCTAGAAACAAAATACGTTCGGGAAGGCGATTATTATGTTCTGAATGGCCAGAAGATTTTCATAAGTAACGGTGCTGAAGCTGATTTTGTAACCACCTTTGCTACGAAGGACAAATCTCTGGGCTATCGTGGCATCAGCGCCTTTGTCGTGGATAAGGGTACTAAGGGCTTCTCTGTGGGCAAAATAGAAAGAAAAATGGGACTGCACCCTGCTTCGGTAGCGGAGCTTATCTTCGATGATTGTAGAATACCTGTGGCTAATATGTTAGGAGAGGAGGGGAGAGGCTTCAGGATAGCTTTAGAGGGTATAGATGCCAGCAGGGTCAGTATAGCTGCTCAAGCACTGGGTATTGCTCAAGCTGCTTATGATGCCGCCGTGGCTTATGCTAAGGAAAGGAGACAATTTGGTGCCGAACTCGCTCGCCTTCAAGCAATCCAATGGATGATTGCCGATATGGCTACAGACATAGACGCAGCCCGGTTGCTGATCTACAGGGCTGCCTGGTTAACCAAGAAAGAAGGGCACGCTCCTCCTAAAGAAGCGGCAATGGCAAAGCTTTTTGCCTCCGAGGCAGCTCATAGGGTTTGCCACAAAGCCGTTCAGATATTCGGTGGCTATGGCTATACTAGAGACTTTGCCGTGGAACGCTACTACCGTGATCAGAGAATAACTGAGATTTACGAAGGAACATCGGAGATGCAAAGGTGGACAATTGCCCGCCA
>DATKVL010000405.1:0-1303 GCA_035530115.1 Dehalococcoidia bacterium
TCAAGCCCGGTGAAGAAATTGTTTGCTCTCGGCTTTGGCACCGTCAAAATTGTCGCTGCCGTGAGCCAGGAAATGCCCGTGGCCGACATTGATGGATTGAGGTCACTTGTTCAGAGCAGCAAGTTCGCTCCTCTAAAAGTAACCTCGGAGTACATAAATATTGCCGACAGGTATCTTCGGGACAATCACATTAACCCATACAAGCTAATTCCAACCTGGGGGGCGAGCGAGGCTTTTTTGCCCGAGGATGCCGATATGCTTATTGATAATGTCCAGACAGGGAAGACCCTCAAGCAGCACAAATTAAAGATTATTGATGTGCTCTTCCGGTCTTCGGCTTGTCTAATTGCGAACAAAGATAGTCTTGCATCTTCCCATAAAAAAGAGAAAATGGATTTCCTTACACAGAAATTGCGAGCGGGGCTATTGTGACAAGTCTTCTTTTTTGTCATTGCGAGCCGAAGGCGAAGCAATCCCCGCCGCGGGTAGGATTATCGTGAAAAGAGTCAAAGGATTTAATAAGGCAAGACAATTACTGACCAGGGAAAATTTCTGGGAATCTTTCACCACGTCACCGAGACTAACAGCACAGATAAAGCAAGTCTTTGGCGAAGAGCTTTCAGTTCAGGAAGTGGTCGACCGTATCATCGGCGAAGTTCGGGATAAAGGTGATAAAGCCCTCTTTGATTACACCGAAAAACTGGATGGAGTCCGACTCGATTCCCTGGAAGTAGACAGACAGGAAATTGTTGCCGCTTATGGCACAATAGACAAGGAACTTGTCTCGGCCCTTGAGTTCGCAGCCAAAAGAATACGGGACTTCCATCTTGCCTGTGGACACAAAGCCGGCCTAATCCCCATCGCCAAGCACTTAAGGCAACAGGTTCTGCCCTTACAAAGGGTTGGCCTGTATGTGCCTGGTGGCACCGCTGCCTATCCATCCACAGTGCTGATGATGGCCATACCAGCCAAAGTGGCCGGTGTTGGGGAAATCATTATGGTTTCGCCGCCTGCTAAGGATGGCAGGATTCCGGCACCCACGTTGGTAGCCGCCGACATTGCCAGGGTCAACCGCATTTTTAAACTTGGCGGCGCTCAGGCTATTGCGGCATTGGCTTTTGGCACTGAGTCGATACCCAAAGTGGATAAGATTTGCGGTCCGGGGAACATCTTTGTGACCCTGGCTAAGAAAATGGTTTATGGCGCAGTGGACCTCGATGGACTCGAAGGTCCCAGTGAGATAGTAATTGTAGCCGATGAGAAGGCCGACCCCAGCCTTTGTGCCGCCGACCTCCTGGCCCAG
>DATKVL010000406.1:0-1473 GCA_035530115.1 Dehalococcoidia bacterium
CGATCTGTATTTCCACTTCAGTAGGAACTTTGTTAGTAAAGATTCGCAAAAGGGTTTGTAATTCTTCTAGTTTCATATACGTTTTACTCCTTAAGTTACTCAATATGTAGATATTGGGTAATTACTTAAGGTTTGCGCCTCATTACCACGACCTACGCATACATACCCTAGCTAGCATATGTGTTAATGTGGCAAACAGAGAGTACCTAGTAATTATTCTTCTATTTCTGTACTAGAATCTTCTATTGCTGATATTTCTTGAGGGGTACTATGGACATGATACTTGAAGTAATGTTTTAGCACATTATCTCTTGCGCGTTTTACGAGGTTAGAATGAAGACCAGTCTTAATAATAGAACAATCCGCCTCTAAATATTGTTGGACAATCTGATGATCTGGATTAAGAAATATTTCGCTCTCTTCTGTCTGTGGTTCCATATAGAAATTACAAGATTCCCACGTATCATATTTCAGAGTGGTTGGTTGGATGCCCCAAATTTCTATCTCTGACCCAGTTTGATAATTTTCATAGGTTGCTATATCTGGTCTTGTTATACTGAGTTTTTTAAATTCCCCGTCAAAATGGGTTGCATTAATAACCCTTTTATCAACACGGTCTATAAAGTCACCAATCCAATTAAGACCGTATTTTCTAACCAACTGCAATTCTTCGATGAACTTAACATTTTTATGCGGTTGATCTCTTGGAAGCCATTTTCCCATTTCAGACCCAAACATAAGGATTCTTTTAATACCGTGTTTTTCTGGGTTTGGATTCATCATTTGGCAATATTGTTTTAATGATTGGAAGTCTTGGAAAAACTCAATATCAAAAGGTGCTTCTAAAGATTTTACATTTGTAGCGAAATGATCCATTAGTTTTAATTTGTGGAGTTTTTCAATCAATCGCAAGACAAAATTAGTTTTACCTGATTGTTTTCTTCCAGAAGCCGCAACCCAAACGCTTTGTTTTCGCTTAGAAAATATTTTCTTTACCAGATCGTCTAGTGAATAATTAAACGTTTCACTCGTCAATAACTCTAATCTCCTTTTGTGGTGAAAAGAATCCTAATTTTGATATTATGTCCGTTCTTTCTGAGGTCGCAAAATGAGAGATTCGTAAAACATCCAGAAGACCTAATGTAAACTCAATTCCAGACTTTTTAAAATTCTCTGGATTAGAAATATATGATAATACAGCGATAGAATCACTAATTTCAACGTCTGAACCTACTGTCTTTTGTAACATGGGATTTTCTGAAGATGCTCTTTGACTCAAGCTCGCGGTCCTTCCAAAAGCATAATCACTAAGTGAACCTTTTGTCATTATCCCCTTTCACATCCTTCTTTGTTGGGTATAAATGAAACACACCCCAGAATATCCCTAAGAGAGCATAACCAAGAGATAGACCTAGCACAAACTCAATCATTCTTCTTCTTACTCCTTTTTTTGCAGACTAAAACACCAACACA
>DATKVL010000407.1:0-3991 GCA_035530115.1 Dehalococcoidia bacterium
CAATTTGTTTGCCTCAGCTTTACTAAGTTTGGCATCGGTAGCCACTACACCGATTACGGTATTAAAAGGCGGAACTGCTTCCTTAAACTCGCCTTTCAACAAGCTGGACGTAGATAAAAATCCACTTCCGTCCGCCTTGCGAGGTCCAGCCAGAATTTTCCCCGTTCCAGGTTCAATCACATCTCCAACGGCATTTACCACTATGAGGGCAGCGATCACAATATCTCCGGCTATTTTTTGACTGGCAGTCCCCAAACCGCTTTTAACCGCTCTCTCCACGCCGAGAATCTTGCCCACTGTTGCCCCGGTGCCAGCGCCAACGCATCCCTCAGCCACTTCGATATTAGTAGCAGCCAGGCAAGCTTGATAGCCTTCGCTAGCTCCAGGTCTGATTGTAGAATCACCTATATTCAGGTCGAAAATAATGGCGGCTGGCACAATAGGCACCCTCCCAGCGCTGGTCTCATAACCAAATCCTCGCTCTTCCAAATACCTCATAACGCCGGTAGCAGCATCCAGGCCAAAGGCGCTGCCGCCACTGAGAACGATAGCTTGAACCTTTTCCACTAAATTTCCCGGTCGGAGCAGGTCTGTTTCCCTGGTTCCTGGCGATGAGCCACTGACATCAACGCCGGCAACAGCCCCTGGCTCACAAAGTATTACCGTGCAGCCGGTCGCTGCCTTTTTATCGGTATAATGCCCGACTTTAACTCCTGAAACGTCCGTTATAGCGCCATACATAACCATAAACTAAAAAACCCTCTCGGCATAACCGAGAGGGTTACCAAACAACTCCTGTTGTCCGTCTCGGTCACCGCCGATCCAAGCGGACTTTTAATTACCCAGTTCTCTAGCTCACTGCCTCAAGGGTCAATGGCTATTTTATATTGTACTAAATCCGCATTATTCTGTCAACATCGCATTATGCACAGCAAAGTACAATCGTTGCTTGGAGTGCCTAAAAGGGCTATACTGGAGTCTAAAAGAGAGATTCCGTATGCCTGATTTTCCGCAACAACAATTCAATAATTACCACGTGAGATTGCGCCCGAATGATTCCTTCAGGAAAAGGTTGGCGGTGTGGGGTTTTCCCGACATGCTCAATTATTTCAATAGCACAGAAATAGCTTTTGACTTACGGCTTCGGGTTACTAACAATGAAGAAAACAGGAATATCAATGAGTTAATTAAATACGAATGGCTATTATGTACTGAGGACGATAGGCCAGTGACCAGAGCGGGTGACCCCCGATTCCATTTTTATGATACTGAGGGGAGTGGCAAGTTTGAGATGCTCACAACTAAGCCGAAACGAATAGAAAAGAAAACGAGCACCTCAGACTATTACCAATATCAAGATAGATACTGGGTAATGCGGTTTAAGTCAGAAGCTGTGAAGATAGGCACCTGCTCAAAATTAGGGCATTACAAGGTGGTAATGCGTTTTGCAGACAAATCGGATAATTGGAGTAGTTATATGCGTATGGCGGAGTTCACGATAGTTGATAAAGACAAGGCGCAACAAATATTCTTAATTGCATTACTAAGTGCACTTGTTGGTGCAGCTATCGTGCTGGTAGGAACTGCAATACTGCGCATATTTGGGCTTGCGTAGATACGGTTACAGGTTAGGGCGGGATAGAGCAAAAAGGCCGACTATGAGTACTATGACGAAAATGCCACCAATTTCCCAATTAGCTCTAGTGAAAGCTATAACGGCCACAATGCCGCCGATTAGTGATAATACTAAACCTACCCACCTGAACATAAAGATACACCGTTCGCTTAGGCACTCCTATTATAGACAGGCAAGTGATATGGTGTCAATTCCATCAAGGATGAGGGACTTACTATGACCTTCATACGAGCAAAAGAAATACCACCACGTTCGGGAAACTGGTACGATTACGAAGTAGAGACAATTCACGAAGGTAGCAGGGTAAGGCAGAAGGTAATCAGATACATTGGAAGGTCAGGTTCATACCCCTTGCCATCTGGCCGTTCTACCTTAGAGCTACACTTGCCTCAAACGATTCTAACTAGCCCCACATCGCACGAACCTAGAATACACAAAATGAAGACCCCCGCCAAACGGATAGCCTCAGCAGTGGGGATGTACTACGGCGGTATGCCTCTTGATGCTATTCAACAGCAATTCAAACAGGACTACGGCCTCGATATGAGCGAAAGCAATTACTGGAATTGGGTAAAGCGATTCACGAAGGAAGCCATCAGACAGGCCAAGCACTTCAAGCCAAACGTTGGCGACCACTGGGTAGCTGACGAAACGTATATGAAGCTAGGGAAACGTAACATTTACTTTTGGGATATTATAGACCGTGATACCCGCTATCTATTAGCCTCTCATGTTTCGTTCACACGAAGCGGTAAAGATGCTAGGAAGTTGATGGAATTGGCCCAGCAAAGAGCGGGGAAGAGTCCAAAGGTAGTAGTTACCGACAAACTGGCATCTTATATCGTAGGGATAGAAGATGCCTTCGGTGCTGATTCACAGCACAGGCGTGGTGGCCCATTCAGCCTTGAGCATAGCACCAGTATTATTGAGCGGTTTCATCGTACGTTAGAGCAACGGACAAAGGTATTCCAGAAGTATAACGGCATTGAAGACATCAGACTTTTAACCGACGGATGGCTAATCAATTATAACTTCTTTAAGCAGAACGAGGGATGCGGGAATATCCCACCCGCTCAGGCTATGAGCAAGGTAGTGCCATTCAAAGACTGGAACGATATAGTCAGGGCCAAAGGTATGCCCGACATGGACTACCAAGTAGCCCTACGGCGTAGAGAGTCAGTAAAGAAGGGTAAGCCTGTCTTTGACGCTAGGCTGATGCCCATAGAAGTGGCTCATGGGGAGAGTGCCTAATGAGCAAGCGACGATTGTACTTTACCTTATGCACTGCAGCTAGAATCAGCAGTTTGGTCAATCTTGATGACCTCATTTAGTGCCGATATAGCAGCCTCCAGTTGACTATCGTCAGGTTCCCTGGTGGTTATAGCTTGCAACAGCAGTCCTGGGGCCAGGAGAATTCGGACTACCGGGTTCTCAGCGTGGCTTGCCCCGAATTTCATAATTTCATAGCTAATAACCGCGATGACCGGGATGAGAGCTAATCGAGACAGTATGCGTATCCATAAGGTTGGCTGACCAACCAAGGCGAAGACAAAGATAGCTACGATTAGAACGATGAATAGAAAAGCGGTGCCGCAGCGAGCATGGGCAGTAGGATAATTCTTAACCGCCTCCACTTCCAAAGGGACACCTGCCTCATAGGCATTCACCACTTTATGCTCGGCTCCATGGTAAGCGAAGACCCTCTTAATATCAGGTATTAAACTTATCACTTTGAGGTAAGCGATGAAAATGCCAATACGGATAAGTCCCTCAAAGACATTGCTCAATAGGGCAGACTCGATGTAAGGGTCGATAAGGTAGCGGGTGGCGAAGAGAGGAACCATGAAGAAGAGGACTACGCCCAAAGCAAGGCTCACGGCTACGGTCCCCCATAGAAGCGCTGTAGGTATTTTCTCTCCTACTTCCTCTGCTGCGGCAACTTGAGCAGAGTGAAGTAATGACTGCGTGCCCAAAACCAGGGTTTCCACGAGAGCGATGATTCCTCTTATTAAAGGCATTTCTCTGAGACGCCCTTTATATATGCTGGCCAGCGGCTGTCTCTCTATGTTTAATTCTCCATTGGGCTGACGCACAGATATAGCCACGCCTTCCTTCCCCCGTATCATCACCCCCTCAATGACTGCCTGGCCACCATAATGAAAAGACTCTGCCATTAGTACCTCAATCTCTCCGGCTGCCTAAAACGAAGGCTATAATTTCTCATCATTAAAAATCCCTAATCGTATTATGCTAAAAACGGCGGAAAACGTAAAGTTTAGCTCCTAAAGTAGCAGAGATAAGTGAATTTCTAGTTTCCCAAGGTAAGCTTAAAGGTAAACACTGTCCCAATCAAGC
>DATKVL010000408.1:0-2127 GCA_035530115.1 Dehalococcoidia bacterium
ATGGCAGCAAGGCAGGCCGCGGTTAGAATTATCGACGATTTCCAGCGGCCAATGCGGATGCCATAATCCCAGGGCTTATCCCGAAAAAGCAGAAAGCCCGCCGCCAGCGGGACCAGCAGGTAATAAATGAGCTCCGTTGCCTGGGGAAAATCAATGTTTAAAGGATAGTAACGTTTCAGAACTAATACCAGCGTGGATATGCTGACCACCGCCAGAAGGTTCAGGTCATATCCCCCTAACATCCTGTTTTTGATGTACTTTTGCATTCCACTTGCGGCGGATTACACCTTTTTATTAGTCCATGGTTCCCAAGTGCCTTCTAATAGCATTAGTGTACCATAAACGACTATTTGGACAATCCATTCAAGCGGCAACTATACAGCGTTAGTAGTTGACATTCGAAGCAGAAATTTGCTACAATTACCTTTTTAAGGTTTGTAACCTGAGGAAAAGTCCCCTGAGGTCTTTCTCCTAATGAAAAAACTCCATCCGCAGCAATTTCGAGGGTACAGTAGCAGCCACGCTTCTCAAAACCTGCGCGTATAAGTTTGTAAGCAATAGTTGTTGGCATTTAGTAGATACATACCGTAAAGGAGGTGAAGGTTATAGGATAAATATAGTCTTATGAGTTTTATCAGGCCTTTTTATGTAAAAAGAATTTAAAAGGGAGGAGGAAAAATGGCTTTAAAGAAATATTGTGTGATTGCTCTTTTGGTAATTATGGCGATGCTGTTGCCCTTGGGGAGCCCTATTGTTGTCGCCCTAGAGTCCCCACCTGAGTCCTCACCTGGGCTCCACACGGGTTGGATGACGGAGGACTACACATCCGGCACATATAACCGCACGTATGAATACTATATCCCGACCGGTTACGACGGTTCGGAAGCGGTCCCTCTGTTGTTTTCGTTTCACGGCCTGGGCAGCAGCGGAGTGGACCAGATCGATCTAACCAAGTTTGATGCACTTGCCGAACGAGAAGGGTTTATTGCCGTGTTTCCTGATGCCACAGATTTAACTGGCTATTCCTGCAACGAGACTTTGCCACCGCTCGAGGGTGCAGAAATCCAGTGGAATCTGGGTGCAGGGTCATTACAATATTGCGCAGGTATTGATGATGTGGGATTTGTTGCGGACATGGTTGACTGGTTTGGAGATAACTATAACATAGATGCCAGCCGTATCTACTCCACAGGGATGTCCGATGGCGCCCTGTTTTCATACTTACTGGCCTTTAACCTGACGGACACGTTTGCAGGCATCGCACCGGTTTGTGGACCGATGCCATGGGGTTTTGGGAACCCCACTACCACTCCGATAACCGTGATTTTGATGCATGGCACAGCCGACCCAATCCTTTATTATAATGGCTATGGCGGTCTTGGCGGCAATGTGACTTATTCTGTCGATGAGACTATCGCTTACTGGTGTGGGGTCGACAATACAACCACCGGCCCGGTGGAAACTGTATGGGGGCCAACTATCTCAGACAACACCAAAGTTACCCGCTATGTTTATGGCGGAGGAACGAACGGGACCGAGGTGATATTGTTTAAGGTTGATGGGGGCGGGCATACATGGCCCAGCGGGCCTCTATATTCGCTTTGGGTTGGCGCCGTTACCAATCATATCGACGGCAGTGCATTGATATGGAAGCATTTACCACCGGAAAAATATTACTTGAAGATAAGCAGCACTGACGATGGCTCGGTAACCGCTCCTGGCGAGAGGACATTCTTCTACGATGCCGACATCAGTCCCACCGAAGTCACCCTCGAGGCCAGCCCAAAGAGTAGTAACTACGAGTTTACTGGATGGACTGGCGATGTAGATACCATCGACGATCCTGACGCCGCCACGACCACTATCACTGTCCAACCGAACACAGACTACGAAATCACAGCCAATTTCCAGCTTATTGAAGAGGAAGAGCCACCCGGTGGATGCTTCATAGCCACCGCAGCCTACGGAACTTCCACCGCTGAACAGCTCGATGTGTTGCGAGAGTTCCGGGATGTCGTGTTGCTGGAAAGCGCCGTGGGCTCTCGACTTGTTGACCTCTATTACCAGGTCAGCCCCCCTATCGCAGACTTCATATCAGAAAGTAGCTTTGTGAGGACCCTGGTCAGG
>DATKVL010000409.1:0-26732 GCA_035530115.1 Dehalococcoidia bacterium
CCCACCTCTCAGATTTTTTGACCATTAAAAGTTCCACGCTTGCATTTTTGACATAGTGCCCTGCATTATGCTAAAATATGTTCGTTAGGCAAGAATGGTCGACGCCTAGCAAGGAGGTGAGGCATGACAAGAAGAGAAGCCTGGTTATGCCGATGGGTGTTTCCCAAGCGGAGCTCTCCGGCAACGTAAGTAGGAGTTGACTTCGATAGTTAAGGTACGTTGCTTGAGAGCACATGGAAGCCCTGAGCTCTTCGTCTGTAAGGCAAGGCTCCCAAGAAGGGGCAACGGCGGTTCAGCCGGAAGCTGAAGTGGAAGAGTAGGGGTGATCTAGAACTGAATAGCGATATTCATGAGCGAGCTCCAAAATTTGGAGCTCGCTCTCTTTATTTCCTATTACGACGTTGTGGCACTCATCATCTAAATAGACGAAAGACAAGGTTCAGAATGATGGTGAGCACATGCTAATTATGATGCAGGTTACTATGGGGAAGAAGAACTGAAAGCTTCCTTTTTGCAGAAATATATCGCCGGGAAGCTTTCCTAAGAAAGGAATTCGCTGCCAGAAGAACAATAGCAAACCGAGGAAGGCGAGAAAAGCTCCGCCGAGAATCAGAATCTTGCCTATGCCTTGAAAATCCATGCTAAGCCGCTTAGTACCAATTTTACCTTATTATGCTATCTTTGGTGTAATCTGGCTTGTATAATAATAGTGGTAAAAAATAAGAAGATGCAGGCATGATTACATCATACAGTCGCGAGCTAATGTTAGGTATCCCCCAAGGAACCTTGATTGACCTGGAGACCACCGGTCTTGATATGGGCCAAGATGAGATAGTGCTTTTTGGCTATATTCAAGGAAGCCGCCTTGAGATAATTTGCCGGAGTTCGAAAGAAGAAGCGCCGTTTATCGCCCAGCTTGCGGAACTTGTTCCGACGCTCCCCAGGCCATTTTATGCCTATAATCTCTCCTTCGAGAAGGGATTTCTTCAAGCTAAAGGGATTGATATAGAAGGGATAGACTTATTCCAGCCCTGGAAAGAAAAAGCCGAGGCACTTTACCTCAAGTGGCCTAAATTGGACGAGCTGTTTTCTCATGCGGAGCACTATTTTAACGAGCCAGTGATAAGCGGCAGAGACGTCCCTTTGCTATGGCAAAGATTCCTTTACACAGGGGGTGATAACTATTTGCAGCAAATCATAAAGCACAACGAGTCCGACCTGCTTAGAGAGCTATACTTGCTGGTGTATTATCGGGATAGCTACAAGGTTTAAGGGAGCCAGGAAGCCAGGCATTGAGAATACTGAGGGCTTTTTGCAAAGTCCGTGAAATAGCTTTACAGTTCATGGTAGAATAGAAGCTAAATCGGAAAGTATTATGAAAAGGATTGGCGTCTTAACCAGCGGCGGTGATGCTCCAGGAATGAATGCCTGCATCAGGGCTGTCGTCCGCTGTGGGGTTAGCCGTAAGCTGGAGGTCGTGGGAATTCGCCGAGGTTACTGCGGTATATTGGAGGAGGACTTTGTAAAGTTAGGCAGCAGGTCGGTAGCCAATACCATTTACCGTGGGGGCACTTTCTTAGAAACAGCTCGCTGTGAGGAAATGAAGACCGAGGAAGGCATAAAGAAGGCAAATGAAATTCTGCAACGGGAAGGCATCGAGGGATTGATAACTATAGGCGGGGATGGCACCTTTCGCGGTGCAGTAGCCCTGGCCAAAGCTGGAAATGTAAAGGTGATTGGTATTCCGGGCACCATAGATAACGATGTCTATGGCACTGACAATGCTATTGGCTTCGATACCGCCATAAATACAGCTTTGGATGCCATAGATAAGATTAGAGATACTGCGGGGTCGCTACAGCGCCTCTTTTTCGTCGAGGTCATGGGAAAGAGCAGGGGATTTATTGCACTGGAGGTGGGAATTGCTGGCGGAGCCGAAGATATCTTGATTCCGGAATCAGAGACAAAAATAGAACAGCTTTGCCTTAATATAAGGCGCAGCTTCAAGAGAGGTAAAAAATCCTCTATCGTGATAGTTGCTGAAGGAGATGAGGCAGGCGGTGCGTTTTCAATTGCTCAACAAGTATGGGAGAGATTAAGGCTGGAATACCGAATTTGTGTGCTGGGACATGTCCAAAGAGGTGGCTCACCTACAGCCAGGGATAGAGTTCTCGCCAGCAAGTTAGGAGCGGCGGCTGTGGCTGCTCTGGTTAAGGGCACGGCAGGTTACATGGTGGGAGAGTTAAAGGGAGAGATAGCCTTCACTCCTCTAAGGGAAACCTGGGAGAAAAAGAAGGAATTGGATAGCAACTTGTTACGGTTGGTCAAGGTACTGGCTGGATGAGAACATGATAAAGCACTCCACAGACAAAATAATGGGCTTGCAACAGCGAACCGCAAGGAAATAATCGTCTCTTGACAATCTTCGTCTTGTTTTCTTCAGAGAACGCTGCCGGTTAATTTGCTGTACACCTCACGATACCTTTTCGATGTTCTCTCGATTACCTCCGGTGGCAACATAGGCGCAGGCGGTTCTTTATCCCATCCCGAAGCTGAAAGCCAATCGCGAACTGGCTGTTTATCAAGGCTGGGCTGCGAATGGCCAACCTCATACTGGCTGACGTCCCAGAAGCGACTCGAGTCTGGCGTCAATAGCTCGTCGATAAGGGCTAATTGACCATTGATGAAACCAAACTCAAATTTAGTATCGGCAATTATTATGCCCCTGGTTTTAGCGTAATCCCGAGCATAGCAGTAGATAAGCAGGCTTTTTTGTTCTAATTCCTCAAAAATGTTTTCAATGCCAAGGTCTTTTATGTCTTGATTGGTTAAAGGGCGGTCATGCTCTGTGTCGCTCTTAGTAGTCGGGGTAAAGATAGGTTGGGGCAATTCCTGGCTTTCCTTCATTCCCGAGGGCAAATGGATGCGGCCAATTCTTCCAGTCTCTTTATACTCCGCCCATGCCGAGCCAGATAGATAGCCCCGAACAACGCATTCCACAGGTATGCGCTCGGCCTTAGCCACAAGCATAGAGCGGCCGATAAGGCTTGTTCCAAGTGTAAGCGAGGAATCTCCTTTCCATTGAGATTGCTTCGGGCTTTCAGCCCTCGCAATGACATCCCGAAGTATATCCACGCTATCGATTACGTTGATAAGATGATTAGGTAAGATATGGGCTGTTTTCTCGAACCAGAAGGCAGAAAGCTGGTTAAGAACCTTTCCTTTGTCAGGGATGCCGCAGGGCAAGACAACATCGAAGGCAGAGATGCGGTCGGTGGACACGATGAGTAATTTATCACCTAAACCATAAACGTCTCTTACCTTGCCGCGCCGAAATAAAGGTAGCGATAAGTTTGTATTAATCAAGACTGTCGGGCTGCTACTCATAGTTTCCTCGGCCCAGACTACGATGCTCCCGGTAACGGTTTAAGAAGTCGCTTCTCTTTAAACCAGTAACTAGGGTTCAATGCCACACAATCTCTTCGCACTGCTTTTCATTCTCTCTATATTGACCTGTCTACCAATCATAATTCTTTGAGCCATAGGTGACCCGGCACCATGCATCGATTCCGCCAAATAACATGCGGCTCCTAAACCCACCGTGATATTCTCAATCAGTCGTAGTACGCGAACGCGATTTTCCACCGCAATACCATCAACTCCCTTCAGATACTTAGCAACATACTTGCCTATCTTGGGATGCTTAAGGTCTTTTTCAGAAGGCATAGTTACTATTAAGCCGCCAGCGATGTCCTGGGCCAGTCTGGCTATGTCATAAGGAAATTTCGTCACGTTTAGTTTAGATACATTGGCTCTTAGAGTGTCTACAAGGTAAGTCCCGGAAGCTTCTCTGTGACCTTCGTAAGCACAGGCAAGACTGCAAGACATCATGGTTTCATTGAGCTGAATCATGTCAATGATTTTGTCCTTAATATGAGAAGCTTTTGAAGTGCCCTGATATTCAGCAATTAATTGACTGGCGCCAATCAAGACATCACCCATACCTGACTTGCAGGCATAACTCTGGCGGTGATAGGCAGCAAATTTCTCTACCAGGTCGCCGGCAAAGTCATATTCCTTGTACATAAAGACTCGTTCCCAGGGAACAAACACATCGTCAAAAACAACCATGCATTCCTGTCCCCCGTAAAGAATGTTACCGACATCCATATTCGGGCTGTCTATTTTTCTCGTGTCGCATGGTTGCCTCCCATAGATGTATATAATCCCTTCAGTGTCGCTGGGCAAGGCAAAAGAAATAGCATACTCTTTATCTTCTTCACGCATAGCCCTGGTTGGCATGCAGATGATTTCATGCGAATTTACAGCTCCTGTCTGGTGCAACTTGCTCCCACGAACTACAATGCCATCCGACTTCTCTTCCACTACGTGAAGGTATTGGTCAATATCGGCTTGCTCGGCTGGACGAAGACTTCTATCGCCCTTGGCATCCGTCATGGCACCACAACAAACCAGGTCTTCATCCTGTACGTATCTCAAGTATTTCAGGAAACGCTTGTTGTATTCGGTCCCATACTTCTGGTCAATGTCGTAAGTCACCATCGACAAAGCATTCAAGGCATCCATCCCAGCGCAACGCTGAAAGCAAGAGCCCGTATAAGCACCCAATCCTCTACCCATTTTCGACTTGTTGACCAAGTCTTCGGTACTCTGATGAATGTGACAGAAACGATTTATCTTCTTTCCCGTTAGATGAGAGGTGGCTGTCATAACCTTCTGGAATTGTGGAAATTTGGACTCTTCGGCAAGTTCATAAGTAGCAGCTATACAATTCCTTGTCGGTTTGATAATAGGATTATCTACATGATTGGTAACCCGCTCTCCAAACATGTAGAGTTCAAAATGCATTTTCTTCATGCTATCAAGGTATTCTTGCGCAGTCTTCATCTTTCTATTTCCCTCCGTTATACGCTAAGGCAAAAACTTCGAAGTCAATGCCCCATCACTATACTGCTCTAGGAGCCAACTTGGTTGACCCAGCTTTGCCAGCTTTCTTCCCCTGTTTGGTTTTAGTTAGCCCCAACCGTTCAAAGACAGTATCTACGTATTTCAGATAGTAACTGTAGTCGAAAAGAGACTTTAGCTCGCCTTCAGTCAGGTAATTTGTTATTCGCTTATCCATCAGAAGCAGAGCTAAAAAGCTTTTCTTGTCCCGCCACGCTTCCATAGCCTTATCCTGGACCATTTTGTAAGCTTCTTCTCGTATCAGACCTTTATTTATTAAAGCGAGGAGTATTCTCTGGGAGAAGATTAGCCCCTGGGTAAGCTCGATGTTACGACGCATGTTTTCCGGATAAACCTTGAGTCCTTTCATTATCAAGGTAAATATGGATAGCATGTAATCAACTGCCAGACAGGAGTCAGGTAAGATAATTCGCTCTGTAGAGGAGTGGCTGATGTCACGTTCATGCCATAAGGCAATGTTCTCCAGAGAAGTCAAAGCATGACCTCTTATTAATCTGGCCAGTCCGCAGATACGCTCACAAAGCTCGGGATTTCTTTTATGAGGCATCGCCGAGGAGCCCGTTTGCCCCTCTTCAAAAGGC
The DNA here is from genome assembly GCA_035530115.1 of Dehalococcoidia bacterium. Taxonomy (GTDB): domain Bacteria; phylum Chloroflexota; class Dehalococcoidia; order GIF9; family AB-539-J10; genus RBG-13-51-36. The sequence goes on from DATKVL010000409.1 coordinate 5,568, forward strand.
TCTTCAGCCTCCAGGACCTCCGTTCGCTGGAGGCTCCTGATCTCAGTGGCAAATTTCTCCAGGGAGCTGGCGATAATAGCCAAAGTGGTCAGGAATTGGGCATGGCGGTCACGTTGGACTATCTGGCTTGATATCGGAGCTGGAGCGAGCCCTAACTTGGCGCAAGCTATTTTTTCAACCTGAGGAGGTACAGTAGCATAAGTGCCTACTGCTCCGGATATTTTGCCCACAGAGATATTTTTCCTAGCTCCGGCCAGCCTTTGAGCATTACGCTTCATTTCTTCAGTCCACAGGGCTATCTTTAAACCAAAGGTAGTCGGCTCAGCGTGAACACCATGAGTCCGCCCCATCATAATGGTGTATTTGTGCTCTATAGCTTTACTCTCCAGTACGGATATAAGTTCGGCTATGTCTTTTGCCAAGATATCTGCCGCCTGGGTCAACTGCAAGCCAAGAGCGGTATCCATAACATCCGAAGAGGTGAGACCAAGATGTATGAAGCGTGACTCTGTGCCCAGGCTTTCAGCCACCGAGTTAAGAAAAGCAGTCATGTCATGGTGAGTCACCTTCAGAAACTGGGCAATACGCTTCAAGTTGCAGCTGGCTTTCCTTATCTTAACTATCTCTTTTTGGGGGATTTCACCCAGCTCAGCCCAAGCTTCACAAACGGCTATCTCTACCTTAAGCCACTGGTCAAACTTATTCTCCTCAGACCAGATTTTCTTCATCTGAGGTCTGGAATACCGTTCAATCATATTATCCCCTTGCTAATTCTTGTTTATGTTTACGATAGGCTTCTCTTATCTCTTTATGCTCGGTGCCTAAAATTTGGGCGGCGAGCAAGGCAGCATTCTTTGCTCCACTTTGGCCAATGCCCATACAGGCTACCGGCACTCCCCCGGGCATCTGGCTTATGGAGAGCAAAGCGTCAATGCCCTTCAATTCACTGGTAGACAAAGGGACGCCGATTACAGGCAAGATTGTCCAGCTAGCTAAGATACCGGGAAGATGCGCGGCGTAACCAGCAGCAGCGATGATAACTTTGAGCCCTCTCTTCTCTGCCTCCAAGCCATACTCCCTTAGTCTTTCAGGATTTCTATGGGCTGAGATAACGGAAAGTTCATAATCAATGCCTAATTGCTTTAGCACGTCCAGCGCTGGCTGTATCAGCTCGGTGTCTGTCTTGCTGCCTATGACTATGCCCACTAATGCCATTACTATGTAAATCCCAAATTCTAATATCTAAACAAATTCTAAATCCAAAATCCCAATTCCCCAAGGTTTAGGGTTTGGGGCTTAGGGTTTAGAGTTTATCCTATCTACCTCCCTCAAAGCAATGTCCCTACGATAATGACAGCCTTCAAAGTAAATATTAGGAATGTTGCGGTAAACCTTTTCCCGAGCTTCAGCCATGTCTTTGCCCACACCTACTACGGTGAGCACTCGCCCGCCGTCAGTATAAATTATGCCATCATTTCCCAACTTAGTTCCAGCATGAAAAACCAGCACATCCTTATCCACACTATCTATTCCTTGTATGGGAAAGCCGGTTTTATAGCTACCAGGATAGCCACCCGAAGCCATAACCACTCCAACGCAGGCCTCGGAACTCCACTCTATTTTCACCCGGTCGAGATTGCCCTGGACTACTGCCATAAGTATATCCACCAGGTCGGTTTTGAGAAGAGGCAAAACGACCTGAGTCTCCGGGTCGCCAAAGCGAGCATTGAATTCCAGCACCACAGGCTCTCCATTAACAATCATTACCCCCGCATAGAGCACTCCCTTATAAGGCATGCCTTCCTTAGCCATGCCCTTCACAGCCGGCAATAAAATATCCTTGGTTACCTTTTTTGTCATCCCGGCGGAGAAAAAACCCGGTGGGCTGTAACTTCCCATACCTCCAGTGTTGGGGCCCCGGTCATTATCGCCGATTTTCTTATAGTCGCAAGCTGGCACCATGGGTGAGACCGTCTTGCCATCGGTAAAGGCTATGAGACTTACCTCTCGACCGCTAAGATATTCGTCAATTATTACCCTATCTCCAGCGGAGCCGAAAATCTTTGCTTCCATGATGTCGCCGAGGACTTTGTGGGCTTCCGCCAAAGAACCGGCGATAATCACACCTTTGCCAGCAGCTAATCCATCAGCCTTAATTACAATAGGCGGATGCTGTTCTTGAAGGTATTCACGAGCCTCAGAATAAGAGGAGAAAATGGCGCCTTTAGGACAGGGGATGCCATATTTCTCCATCAAATTTCGGGCAAAAACCTTGCTTGATTCTACCTGGGTGGCCGCTTTAGTGGGACCGAAAAAAGGAATACCCAGACTATCAAAGTAGTCCACTATGCCCGAAGCTAACGGAGCCTCAGGACCAACCACGACAAGGTCAATGCTTTTCTCTTTAGCTGCCTTGCCCAGCCCTTCTATGTCTGTGGGGCGCAAATTCAGGTTTTCCGCGATGGTTGCTGTGCCGGCATTCCCCGGGGCAGCGAAAACTTTTTCCACCCTGGGACTCTGAACAATCTTCCAGGCTAAGGTGTGTTCCCTGCCCCCACCACCAACGACTAGTATCTTCAAGGTTCACTCTCGCACGTCAGTCTTCAGGGTATAGCCGTACTAAATCCTCCATTTTCTGGATTTTTCAACGCCAGTTTTTTGAAAGATGGCACTGGGGATGATGGTGAAGGTTACCACTAGGAACAGCCGATCGTGACCTCGGAGAATACCTATCACTTCTTTTTCTTATGCTTCCCCCTATTCTTCTTCACCCCTTTTAGTTTCACTCTGTGTGACATAGTATTATAAAATCTCCTTGAATTTCTCAGCCTGAGCTGGGTCGAGATTTTGGATTAGCTTCAGTAGCTCTGCGACATGCTCCTTTTCCTCCTCGATAATATGCTCCAGCGTAGTCACAGCCTCTTCATCCTCCAGGTCTAATATATGGTCTTCATACTGGTTAATGGCTTGCAACTCGCTTATCAAATCATCGCGGAGCATTTCTAAATCGTCTAGTATAGCTAGCTTTTCGTCGCTCATTTCCTCAGAAGAATAACTCATCTTTTTCCCTCCTTTTTAATCTTAACTTTACTCGCAGTTGCAAGTATTTGGCTATCCCTTGTCGCCTCGAGCGAAATTGAAGCCTTTCCCCAAAAATGACAGTAAGCTGAGTAGCTATTCCCATTCTATAGTTGCTGGCGGCTTACTGGTGACATCATAAACTACCCTGTTGACATTGGTAATTTCATTAACTATGCGGTCAGATATTCTAGCAAGAAGGTCGTGGGGCAGGCGAGCCCAATCAGCAGTCATGGCATCCTCACTAGTTACTGCTCTGACCGCTACCAAGTAGCCATAAGTTCTGTAGTCGCCCATGACGCCAACGCTCCTGACATCAGTAAGTACAGCAAAGCTTTGCCATAGCTGACGATAAAGCTTGGCTTTTTTGATTTCATTCATCAGAATCCAATCAGCAGCCCGGAGTATCTCCAGCTTCTCTCTGGTCACTTCACCAATGATGCGAATGGATAAGCCCGGTCCGGGAAATGGTTGCCGCCAGATCATGTCCTCAGGCAAGCCTAGAGCTAACCCCACCTGTCGAACTTCATCCTTAAACAAATATCTCAGGGGCTCGATAAGAGTGAAACTCATTTTAGCCGGTAATCCGCCGACGTTATGATGGCTCTTTATCTTGGCAGCAGCTTTGGTTTCCGAGGAGGTACTTTCAATGACATCAGGGTAAAGAGTGCCTTGGGCCAGAAAATCAATCTTACCTAATTTGGCCGCTTCTTCCTCAAAAATTTGGATAAACTCGTTTCCTACCAAGTGTCGCTTCTGCTCCGGATCGCTAACCCCTTTAAGTCGTTCCAAGAATCTATCGGAGGCGTCTATGTAGACTATATCCATTTTGAGGTTACGCTTGAAGGTACTAAGCACCCTTTCAGGTTCATCACGGCGCAATAAGCCATTGTTGATAAAGATGCAAGTTAACTTATTGCCAATAGCACGGTCAATAAGGGTAGCAGTTATTGCCGAATCAACGCCTCCAGAGAGAGCACAGACCACTCTTCCGCCGCTCACTTGCTCTTTAATTTTATCTACGCTCTCAGATATGAAATTAGCTGGTGTCCAGTTGCCCTGGCATCCGCATATTTGAAATACAAAATTCTGGAATATGGTTTTCCCATGAGCCGTGTGAACCACTTCAGGGTGAAACTGCAGCCCGTAAATGCCACTATCGTTACCTATGACAGCGAACGGCGAATTTTCAGTATAAGCCAGGGTCTTGAAGCCTGGAGGCAGCTCTATTATTTGGTCACCATGGCTCATCCACACAGGGAGAGATGACGGAAGACCGGCAAAAAGAGGACAATCTTCAGCACTTATGTGCAGGATTGTGTGCCCATATTCACGCTTTGTTCCCCCAGTTACCTGGCCACCCAATTGATAAACGATAGCCTGCGTCCCGTAGCAAATGCCCATCACAGGTAGACGACTTTCGTAAATATATGGTAAAGGCAGGGGAGCACCAGAATCATAAACGCTAGCTGGACCTCCCGAGAGAATAAATCCTCGTGGGTTAAGGGAAGCTATTTTCTCCCAAGGCGTGTCATGAGGCACAAGTTCACAATAGACATGGCATTCCCGTACCCGCCTGGCAATGAGCATGCTATATTGAGACCCAAAGTCGAGCACTATTATAGTTTCACGCTCGCTTGGAGGTAGCTTAGGCTCAACTACAGGTTGCTCGCCGCGTAACTCTTTGGCTAGCCCCAGATAAGTGGAGACTTCGATATCATCGCTGGCAGCAATTCTATGGCTTTCTAACTTCTTTTTCATTGCAGATTTACGGTGGTGAATACATTTAGCTTATCACTGTCCTGAACTATTATCAACTCGAGAAAGGCTGAGCCTTTTCCCTACCTAGCAAGGCCTCTCTCTTGTGGTTAAAGCCTTCCCGCGCTCTTGAATGTGGAAAGGACAAATTTCTACCCTGGATGCCACCATGCTATACTAACGGCAGAAAAAGATGGGTGTTTTACAACGAGAAATCGAGAAGGGTGTTAAAATCCTCCAAAAGGGTGGCGTGATTGCCTTTCCTACCGATACGGTCTATGGCCTGGGGGCTGACGCCTTCAATTCCACGGCCGTGGAAAGGATTTATGAGATAAAAAACCGACCCAAGCATCGGCAACTCCCCTTACTTATCGCTGATGTAGAGCAATTGACTACTCTGGCCAAGCCAATACCAGAAATTGCCTGGTTTTTGGCAAGGCGGTTTTGGCCCGGCGGGTTAACGCTGGTTTTATCAAAAACAGATTCGTTGCCTGTCTATCTAGCCTCAGGACCCACCATGGCAGTACGCGTTCCTAATCACCCTGTTTGTCTGGCTCTCATTCAACACCTGGGGAATCCCATAATCGGAACCAGCGCCAACATTAGTGGCCAACCAACTGCCCTAACTGCTGAGGAAGTCGGACAACAGTTAGGAGGAAAAATCGACCTTATTATCAATGGGGGCAAATGTCCCGGCGGAAAGGAATCCACGGTAGTGGATGTTACCCATGAAGCGCCGGTAATTTTGCGTCAGGGCATCATACCCTCATACGAGATTGACAAAGCTTATAAGGAATACCTGGAGGTAAATAGTGAGGCGCATTGCTGTAGGCTGTGACCACCGGGGCTTTGCTTTAAAAGAGCTAATTATGCCCTTCCTGCAAAACGCGGGCCATAGCTATCAGGATTTTGGTTGCTACAACACTGATCCCGTGGACTATCCTGACATCGCCCAGAAAGTTGGGGAGGCAGTAGCATCGGGCAATTTTGACCAAGGCATTCTAATATGCAATACGGGCATAGGCATGTGCATAGCCGCCAACAAAATAAAGGGTATAAGGGCGGCTTTATGCCACAACGCATTTGCAGCACAACGAGCTCGCCAGCACAACGATGCCAATGTCTTGTGCCTCGGGGGAGAGGATATAGATACCAAGTCGGCTTTGGAAATCGTCAAAACTTTCTTAGCCACGGATTTTGAAGGCGGCAGACACTTACAAAGGGTGAATAAAATAAGGGCTCTGGAAGGAGACTCCCCAGAATAATAGCCTTGGCTCTTAAGGGATACAACCTGAGGGGCAGTCATTTCGCCAGGTCACACCACATATCGACTTCTTAAGTCACGGGATAACTTAGCTGTTAATTCCAGAGCTTGACTTGCTGCTTCAGGCGATAAGCTTTCCAGGCCACAAGAAGGAGTTACCAGCCCTTGAGCTATAATCTGCCTGAATTTAACGCCATCCCTGGTGAAGGGAGCCATGGCTTCCTCCAGGCGGTCACGAAGACCGGACAAGGATTCTTTAGCCAAGGCCTCTTCTTCATTCGGAACTATACCCCAAGCGATGCTGCCACCACGCTCAAGAAAGGATTTCACCTTACCCGAGTGAGTGCTTAGAGAAGAGGCATAATTATAGGCATCAAAGCTGAGAATATCAATTTTGGTGTCTAGAATGACTGACCAGTTAGTGTTTCCGCAGCAGTGTAATCCCTTTATCCCTTTAATTCCCCTGAACACCTCTTCTAGCAGAACAGGCACTTTTTCCTCAGGAATAGGAGTAAACACCGAGCCTAAAGAAATTAAATAAGGCTCGTCAACAAAGATAATAGTGTTAGGCGATATTTCCCTCAAGATATTTTCCTGCCACGAAGCTTTTAGCCGCAGGAACTTAGCCGCGGTTTCAGCTAAAGTATCATCATAGAGGATGCCCAGACCATCCTGACTGGTAACCGCCAGGCCCCAGGTAACGGGACCTGTTACTTGCCCCTTGACTATTTTACTACCTGTTGCTTGGGAGAGGAAAGCATAAAGCCCGGCAGCATATTCGGTCGAAATACCATATTCACGGGCATTATCCTGCTCACAATCAATGTGGATTTGCTCCAGCTCGCTCTCAAAATCCGCTGATGGCTCGATGTGAATTTTGTCCCCATCTATAACCACCCCCGGAAAACCCTCACTGAATTGGATAATCATGTTTTCTTTAGGAGAGCGCCATGGTAATTGTGGCCAGACAGGAATGTCAGGAAGACATTTCATAATAATGGAACAAGCCTCGCCAGGATTCGTGTGAGGCATGCTGCCGATAGCAGTGGGCAAACATCCAAACTCAAGCTTAGCTGACATCTTCCTCCTTACCTAAATACTTGCCAATTAGCAGCCCTAGCTCTTTCCTTTTTTTCTCTGGTATGTATTTCGCCTCAGTGGCTATAGCATATTCAAGGGCGCTAGCACAGGCACAATCTCGTTTCTGTGGTATTGAAGGTAGTAGTAATTTCAGGATGCTCTTGACAGTATCAATGCCCTTCCGCAGGTTGGTTAAAATCATCTCCGTAGTCACCGATTCGCAACTCGGATGCCAGCAATCATAATCGGTGACAAGGGCAATTATGGCATAGCATATTTCCGCTTCTCTGGCTAACTTAGCTTCAGGCAAAGCTGTCATTGCAATAATGTCGGCATCCCAAGAGCGGTAAAGCTGCGACTCAGCCTTGGTGGAGAACTGTGGACCTTCCATGACTAGATAAGTACCACCTTTATGCACCTTAGCCCCAACCTTAGTGCTTGCCTCAAACGAGAGTTGACTCAAGACAGGACAGAAAGGTTCAGCGAGAGAGACATGCCCCACTATCCCATCGGTGAAAAAAGTGCTGGCTCTTCCTTTGGTAGCATCAATTAACTGGTCAGGAATGACTACGTCCAGAGGCGCTATCTCTTCCTTGAGACTGCCCACAGCGCTTACAGAGACAATCCTTTCCACCCCCAGAGATTTCAAGGCATAGATATTGGCTTTCGCCGGTAACTCACTGGGGCCTATTCGATGTCCCTCGCCATGTCTGGGAAGAAAGGCAACCCTTACTCCTTCTAGATTGCCCAAGATGATAGCATTGCTGGGCTCGCCAAAGGGCGTGCTTACCTTTACTTTCTCCACTTCTGTCATCCCCTCCATGTTATAAAGCCCGCTTCCGCCAATGATGCCAACTTTTGCTTCAGGCATTTGATACCCCCGTGAAAAACACTATCCCTTGTCCTTCCGTTTCTCTCCCCACCTTCCCTTCTTCCTCAAGATATTTCAGGTGAGCCAGAGCTTCCCCAAAAGCAAACCACTTTTGCGCCGGAGGAAATAAATCCCAGGACTTGTAACTTATATCCCAGGTCATTTGCGATGCGACCTGGAAGACGTTTTGCTTACCTTTTCCCAGAATAGAGATGACCTCCTTAAGCCTTGTTTGGTGATGCCGCTTCAGTTCTCGAATTCTCTCTTTTTGATTCCTGAAGATACTTCTATGACCAGGCAGTACAAGTTCAACGTCCAAATCATAAACCTTGTCCAGGCTCATCAGATATTCTTTTAATGGATTTCGCTCCTCGGAGGAGAGGGTGATATTCGGAGTTATATCAACAAGGATATGGTCACCACATATGAATATTTTCTTGCTGGGCTCGTAAAGACAAATATGACCTGCAGTGTGCCCGGGGGTTTCAATACATTCAAATAAGTAATCCCCGATGCTTATCGTATCGCCGTCCTTTGAGACACACAAATTCAAGGAAGTATTTGGGCTATATCTGCGACCGGGGTGGCTTCTGATAGCCCTTTCAAGCTCCTCTCCAGGAAAGCCGCATTTATGAGCAAAATCAATCTGCTTCTCCCAATGCTCCGGCGCAGTAGACCTAATAATTTCCGCATCTGCCCAGCCAAAGTATATTCTCGCCCCTTCCCCGGCGAGAGTTGACACTAAACCCGAGTGGTCTGCATGCATGTGCGTGATGAAGAAATCAGCTTGCTTTGAGTCCACGCCACATTCCTTTAATCCGGAAACTAGTGCCGTCATGCAGTCCTCTCGATTCCATCCAGTATCAATAATTAAAGACCGCTCCGTCCCCTTTATAACGTAAGAATTGGTGGCTTTTAGAGGACTTCCGGGGAGAGGAACTTTAATTCTATAAAGACTTGGTAAGATTTCCTCGAACAATGCTCTTCAAAATCCTTCTCACGATATTGACCACAAACACAGTGTAACTTTAATCACGTTGGTCCTATGTGAATTCAAACCTAGCATATTTCCCTAGAATTGTCCACCATCGGGCTCTTTTTCCCACGGAGGTATTGCATTTTACTACATTTAGTGGTAAAATACTTCCATACCACAATCTTTAGGAGAAATCCATGAACTGTCCTTACTGCGGCAGCCAAGAATCAAGGGTGATAGATTCTCGGGGCTTAAATGAAGTGGTGAGGCGCCGACGGAAATGCCTCGCCTGCGGCACTCGCTTCACTACTTATGAGCGTATACAGCCACATGATATCTTCATTATTAAGAAGGATGGACGGCGTGAGGAATTCAGCCGGGATAAGCTCCTTTTGGGTATTCGCAAAGCTTGTGAGAAACGCCCCCTTCCTACAGGCGCCATTGATAAGTTTGTGGACACTATCGAGACTGAGCTTTACAAGGTGGGCAAAAGCGAGGTCTCCAGTTCCTATATTGGTGATTTGGTCATGGAAGGATTAAGAAAACTAGACCACATTGCTTACATTCGCTTTGCCAGCGTTTACCGAGAATTTGCTGATATCGGCGATTTGAAACAAGAAGTGGATAGCTTGGCGGTGCGAAGAGAGCTAACGCCAGCAAACCAGCTACCGCTGCCTTCTTCTGAGGCGGTGAATTCCGTGGTTGGTCGCAAGAGAAGATAAAATGCCCAAAACCCGTCGGAGGGAGAACCAAAAAACTATTGGTCGAGATAGAGTAGCTCAAGCTGTTTTCGCCGCTGCCGAGTCTATGGGTATAAGCGATAGGAAATTGTTGGAGAAGTTTACAGAGCAAGTGAGCCAGCGCTTAGGGGTAGCTCACCCCTTCCCAGGCATGGAGGAATTAGTTCCTCGGCAAGCCAAACAGCCCGTATCCTCCTCTCAAATTCGGGCAATGGTTAAGGAAATTCTAACTGCGGATGAATTTTCTCCCCAGGCCAGAAGTCAAGTCATTTCTGGAATCAAACTTAGCGATAATGCCTTAAGAGTCCTGGAAAGGAGATATCTGACAAAGGATGGAGAAGGGAGAGTTATTGAGACCCCACAAGAGCTATTTCGCCGCGTCGCCAGGCACATTGCCTCAGCCGAGCTTACCTACAATCCCAAGGCGGATGTCTCTCTTTATGAAGAGGCTTTTTATCAACTAATGAAAAGCCTAGAGTTTCTACCTAACTCACCTACATTAATGAATGCCGGTCACGAACTAGGACAATTATCAGCTTGCTTTGTTTTACCCATTGAGGATTCTATGGAGTCTATTTTTGATGCAGTTAAATATACTGCCTTGATTCATAAAAGTGGTGGGGGTACCGGCTTTTCCTTTTCCCGACTTAGACCGGAAAGGGATAGAGTGGGGTCTACAGGTGGCATTGCTAGCGGCCCTGTTTCTTTCATGCGAGTCTTTGATGCCACCACTGATGTCATAAAGCAAGGTGGCATGCGCCGCGGAGCCAATATGGCAATACTCAATGTTGAGCATCCCAACATCTTGGAATTCATCGAGGCTAAAGAGGACCCGGAAGCTCTAACCAATTTTAACCTTTCTGTAGCTGTGACCGATGCGTTTATGAAAGCGGTGAAAAAAGGCACCGATTACAATTTGGTGAACCTGCGAACTGGAGAGGTGACAGATAAGCTTAGTGCCAAAGAGGTATTTAAGAAAATAGTTGACATGGCTTGGCGCACCGGCGACCCGGGCGTTGTGTTTATTGACGAGATAAACAGGCATAATCCTACGCCTGAATTGGGCAAAATAGAAAGCACTAACCCCTGTGGGGAACAACCCCTGCTCCCCTTTGAATCCTGTAATTTAGGCTCCATAAATTTGTCCAAGATGGTGGCGTATAAAGATGGCCAGCCATACATTGACTATGACAAGCTATCACAAACAGTCAAGCTGGCAGTCCGCTTCCTTGATAATGTTATCGAGGTCAACCAATTTCCCCTGCCAGAGATTGCAAAGATGACAAAAACTACCAGGAAAATAGGCCTGGGGGTGATGGGTTTTGCCGACATGCTGATTCGGCTTGGCATTCCTTATGATAGTGAACAAGGGCTTGTTATGGCTGAGGAAAGTGCCCATTTCATATCTGAAGAGGCGGATAAAGCCTCTATAGAGCTAGCTCAAGAAAGGGGAGTCTTTCCCGCTTTCCAGGGAAGCATTTATGACATGCCCGATGGTCCTCGTTTTCGAAATGCCTCTCGGACTACCATTGCTCCTACTGGCAGCTTGAGCATAATCGCTAACTGCTCCAGTGGCATTGAACCATTGTTCGCTTTAAGCTATGTGCGTCATATCCTAGAAGGCGAAGAATTTATAGAGGTGAATCCTTATTTTGAGGAGGCAGCCAAAAAGGGAGGGTTCTATTCCCCGGATCTAATGAAGCAGCTAGCCGAAGGAAAGAGGCTAAAAGACATAGAAGAAGTTCCTGAAGAGATAAAAAGACTCTTTGTCACTGCCCATGATATATCTCCTGAGTGGCACGTTAAGATGCAGGCAGCATTCCAAAAATTTACTGATAGCGCTGTATCCAAGACAGTCAATTTCCCTCACGAGGCGACGCCCGAGGATGTAGCCAATGTGTATAAGATGGCTTACCAGGAGGGCTTGAAAGGGATAACCATTTATCGTGATAGGAGCCGAGATAGTCAGGTCCTCACTGTGGGTGAAGGGATAAAAAAGGCTGAAGGTAAGCTAGCTCCCAGGAAAAGGCCTAAACTTACCAGGGGTATAACCGAAATGGTCAACACCGGGTGTGGCCACATCTATGTGACAGTAAATTTTGATAGTCGGGGAATATCCGAAGTTTTCTCCATCTTGGGGAAGGCTGGAGGTTGTGCAGCAGCACAGCTTGAGGCTATTAGCCGTCTTACGTCCCTGGCTCTAAGGTCTGGAATAGATGTAGATTCGATTGTAAAGCACCTGCGCGGCATCAGGTGCCCTTCTATTGCTTGGGAGCAGGGACATGCTATTTTGTCCTGTGCCGATGCTATCGCTAGCGTGCTGGAGAAGTACATTAGAGAAAAGACGGACACTAAGGAAAAGACCACTAATCCAGATGCACCTTCCAAAAACCCTGAGATGGTTAAAAGTTGGGCCGGGCAATGCCCCGATTGTGGTGGTCCTTTGATTTACCAAGAAGGCTGCAACATTTGCCTCGCCTGTGGCTTTACTAAATGCGGATAGAGTACAAGAAAAGTGGGTAGAACGAGAAGTAGTTATTATTCAGCTCTTAAGCGGATAACGAAAGTTGCCAATTCGGCTCTTAGTTTAAGGAGGATTTGTAATTCCATAGCTAAAAGCGCTGTCAAGGCAATGCAGGCAAATGGCTGCCGCATTTTATCCCTCAATTCCCAAAAGGAATATTTGATCACTGTAGGCGCGTATGGGTTGAGCGACCTTTACCTGAAAAAAGGCCCTCTTGATGCCCATAAAAGCCTTCCGGATATCCTTGATGGGAAAGTGGTATTTATTGCCGATGCTGCTAAAGATGAAAGAGTTCAATATCCCGAAATAGCACTAGCGCAAGGAATATCTTCTGTTCTTGGGGTTCCTGTACTGGGGAAAGGAGAGGCTATCGGAGAGATTCGAATTTACACTCGCGAGCCTCGCCAATTCTCCGAAGCTGATAAAAGCTTCCTACTCAGTGTTGCTGATATTTGCGCTGTCATCTTTGAGAGAGCAGAACTTCATCAATTGTTAGAGCAAGACTATAAGGCAAGTGAGAGACGAAGAAAATCGTCTAAAGTATCTCCGTTACCTACTACTACGCTGAGGCCAACTAGTTTCGCTCATCCCAGCGAGGAGGATTTTGCCGGACTTTTGGACTTTTACTGTATTGAATGGCTTTACGAGCCTCGTTCCTTTCCCCTTAGGTGGGAAGGCGACAAGATAGCAGAGATGTTCACTCCCGATTTTTATTTGCCCGAGCTAGACCTTTACGTTGAACTCACTACATTAAAACAAAATCTGTTAACCGAGAAGAATCGCAAGCTGCGCCAGCTCAGAGAACTTTACCCTGAAGTCAATATCAGGCTTCTGAACAAAAATGATTTTCTCAAGCTGTTAGCCAAATATGGTTACGGCCCTCTAGGCGAAGCTAAAGTAGAGGGAATCGATCGAGTCTTGTACAGCCACGCCAAAATTCAACGAAGGATAAGAACTCTAGCCAGACGCATTTCGCGTGATTACGCTGGTCAACGATTAATGCTAATAGGCATCTTGAAGGGCGTGGTCTGCTTTATGGCTGACCTGATGCAGCACCTTTCCCTTCCGGTTACCCTGGACTTTATGGCTATCTCATACTATGGTGGTGATGGTCAGGTAGTCAAGATAACCAGAGACCTCGATAGCAGTATAACAGGGCAACATGTACTGATGGTTGAAGACATTGTAGATACTGGCATGACACTGAATTACATTCTCAGTCATCTCTCTGCTCACAATCCTGCTAGTCTTCGCGTTTGTACCTTGCTTGATAAGAGAGCACGTCGATTGATAAATGTTCCTCTTGATTATGTAGGCTTTGAAGTTCCCGATGAGTTCGTAGTGGGTTATGGATTAGATTACAAGGGAGAATACCGTAATTTGCCCTTTATTGGCATCCTCCACCCCGAGCTAATCAAAGGCAACGAACTGCGATAACTAACCCCAACTTAGCTCTCTTTTTCTGTGGCAATACTTATAGCTCGTATAAAAACAAAAAAACTGGGAATAAAAATTTGCCCCAAGTAATCTCCCTTTCCTTGGCTCTCCACCCACCCTCCTTTCTGCTTCCACCTACCTTGCGCTGGGCCTTTTACCTCCCAGCACCTTTCAGCTTCCACTTACTCGGCGGTCGGCTCCACCTCGCCAAGTTCTTGTTCAATTACTCGGGGCACTATCATACTACCACACCTCTAAACCTTTGTCAAGGGGGTGTGATAAATTTCTCAAAGACTATCTCTCCTAAGAAGTAGCATGAAGGCATTACGAGCTATCGCCTCACTACCTTGTCAAAGCCATCTCAGCCATAATGAGTTCTGCTTACTGGAGGTGAGCGCCCCACTTAACTCTAAATCTCTCCTTGACCTGTGGATTAACCAAGCCGTGAGGCCACTCCCCTTGCAATACTCTGGCTACCTCTTCCCAGGGCCACATAAATAACTCTTTACGTGACTCCTCGGAATAGTAAGCAAAATGACCGGTAATGAGAACATTATTAAGCTTGAGCAAGGGATTATCGGGGCTAGGAGGCTCTGGCTCTAATACGTCTAACCCAGCACCGGCAATTAGTCCCTCTGAAAGGGCAGTATAAAGAGCCCTTTCATCCACGAGTTCTCCCCGGGCTGTGTTAATGAAATAAGCGGTGGGCTTCATCTTCTTAAATTGCTGAAGCCCTATCATGTGCTTGGTTTCTGGAGTGAGAGCGGTATGCATGGAAACAAAGTCCGACTCTTTAAGCAATTGGTCGAGCTCTACCGATTTCACTTTAAATGTCTTAAACAGGATTTTAGGCACATGGGGGGCGTAGGCAATAATTCTGAAGCCAAAAGCTTTGGCTTTTGGGACAATTGTACGAGAGATATTGCCAAAGCCAATAAGCCCTAAGGTTTGCCCAGATAGCCGATGTAACGGCTTCAAGGCGCTCAAGTAATCGGCCTGGGTACTCCATTTCCCACTCTTAATGTCAGGAAGTAGTTGATAAAACTTTCTGGCGCAGGCGAGAATAAGTGCCATAGCGTGATCTGAGACCTCTTCCAAGCAATAATAGGGAACATTGGCAACACAAACACCTTTTTCTGTAGCTGCGGCTATGTCCACATTGTCATAACCTATACTCGTAAGGGCAATCAGTCGGCATTTGTTCAGATTCTCGATTACTTTGGGACTAAAGACATACCCGGGCGTTATTCTTATTCCCACTGCTATGACGGCGTCAGCTTCAGAACAGGCGGAGATAAGTTCATCCTCAGTAGTACAGAAAGTCTTTTCCACCTCTGCTCCTAACTTGGTCAATAACTCATCGTAGGTGGGAATTGTCCCGGGCACATAAAAGGTATCAACTACTTTGAAGCTCAAACTCTTGCCTCCCTTTCTATTCTTGCTAGAGCAACCTCCATCGCCCTAAACTCTATGATTATAGCATTGTCACATTGGCATCTTCAGTGTAGGTCCTCCGGGCCCTTTCCACATGTCCATTAAGCTTGGGTGAGCACGGCGGCAAAACAAAGATAATTGGTATGGACGGACGACGCACATCCTATACATCCGCCACTCGCTTGTACTGAGCCATACCATAATATACTATATAGACAACTCAGGTCG
Source organism: Dehalococcoidia bacterium (assembly GCA_035530115.1). Taxonomy (GTDB): domain Bacteria; phylum Chloroflexota; class Dehalococcoidia; order GIF9; family AB-539-J10; genus RBG-13-51-36. Next base: position 20,958 of record DATKVL010000409.1, read on the forward strand.
ACCTAACCAGAAATGGAGGTAAAAGGTATTAGTCCAATCGGTAGTGAAATAGGAGGTTGAGATGTCTGATGTGATAGCTAAGGTAATATCTCAGAAGGGGACGTGCGCAGCTCAACACAAGGTTGGTGATGAGTTTGTCATCGGACAACAGACTCCGCCTAACCTTTGTTCATGGGCTTTTTACTCCCTTTTCCCTTTTGCCCAAGTCCTGCAATTCGGCGGTTCGTTCCCCTGGGAGCAAGACCGAAACAAGACTACTGTTGCCTGTCCTGACCCAGCAAATCCGGTGGTGTTTGAACTAAGGCGCACTTTGCCTTAATGAGATAATCGCGAGGCTAGGTAGCGCAAAATGAATGGACCCCAGCTGACCTTATCGCTGAAGTGAAAGAGAGGGTTTTATTTTTGGGGGTCACGGCGATACTATCTCACTTACCTCCACCACAGGCCAGCCTTTTTAAATCTAAGACTAAACCAAGGCCAGCCGGCTCAGTAAAGCGTAATTCCAGGAAGCTTGTGTGAGAAATACTCTGCGAGGACCAACTAGAAGATATTGCGAATTCAGGTGCTAATATTAACTAATGCAGCTTCAGATTAATTTCACCGACTGAGTTGTTTCTTCAAATTCCTGGCTTTGTGTTCATATCGACCAGCACACGCAGTACATCCAATGCCCAAGCAAACAAACACAATTCCAAAAAGCCCAACTGAACTCGACGAGACACAAAGGACACCACCAGCCATCATTCCCACCGTTACAAGAACTATTGCCAAAATAGTACACATATTTGCCCTATGTTTCGCTTCATCAACTTCCTCCTGGATCTGAAACTCTTGCCACCCTGTATCTTCCACAACTAAACTTTCCCCACATTTAGGGCAAAATACTGTATCTTCATCTATTTTTCCCCCACAGTATTGACAGTATTGCATGGCCACACCTCCCAGTCTCTTTCCAATATTATAAGATAAAGCTAACCAAAAATCACTATCTTGTGCTAGCGTGTGCGCAGGAGATTACTACCAAGTTTTACAAAATTTTTTAAAGCTCGCAGTAATGCGTCAGTAGCAAGCCTTTCTAATAACACCTAGCCCATCAACCAGGGCATCATCTCCGTCTTCCGTATTTCAGCTTGGCAAACAGGAGCGTAGCCACAAGAGTTGCCCCCACTGCATTCCAAAGAATGATAGGGAATAGTTGAACTAATATACCATAGCGTAGCCAGCAAAGCATACCCACAATGAGTAAGATGGTGAACGGCAGGCTTATCTCTAGAGCGCTCTTGAGCCTGAATATTCTGACCAGCTGTGGCACTAAAGCTACTGTCACCAGTAATCCTCCGATAAAGCTAAAGACGACTTCCTGCGAAAACAATTTAAGTTCCGCCTCTTTCTTTTATCCCTTCAGCCAGGGCATCATATTCCTGAGCTTTTTGCCCACAACTTCGATGGGATGCTCTGCTTCCATCCTCTTCATAGCATTAAAGCTGGGCCGGCCGGCCTGGTTTTCCAAAATCCATTCTGTAGCAAAGCTGCCATCCTGAATCTCTGCCAGGATTTGCTTCATTTCCTCTCTGACCAAATCATCAATGACCCGTGGTCCCCGCGTATAATCTCCATACTCCGCCGTATCACTTACCGAATAGCGCATATAACTCAAACCACCTTGATAAATCAGGTCAACAATGAGCTTTAACTCGTGGCAAACCTCGAAATAGGCAATCTCCGGTTGATAGCCAGCCTCTATCAATGTTTCAAAGCCAGCCTTTATCAGAGAAGAGACTCCTCCACAAAGCACCGTTTGCTCGCCAAAAAGGTCGGTCTCGGTCTCTTCAGCAAAAGTCGTTTCCAAAACCCCGGCTCTAGCGCAACCAATCCCCTTGGCATAGGCCAGAGCTATGTCTTTTGCTTTCCCCGAGGCATCCTGGTGGATAGCCACCAAGGCCGGAGGGCCTGAACCTTCAGTATAAAGCCTTCTGAGTATATGTCCCGGACATTTAGGCGCTATCATGCTAACATCGACATCAACTGGAGGCACGATTTGGGAAAAGTGGATACTAAAACCATGAGCAAATATAAGTGTCTTGCCCCGAGCCATCTCCTTCTCAATTGACTCCCGATAGATTCTGGGCTGCACAGTATCCGGAGCTAGCATAACAATTATATCTGCCTTTTTGGCTACTTCAGCGGCGGTGGCCACTTCAAAATCAGCTTTCTTTGCTGCCTTCCAGACTTCAGTGCCTGGTAACTCGGCAACAATGACCTGGCAGCCGCTGTCCCTTAGGTTCTGGGCATGAGCATGTCCCTGGCTCCCAAAGCCAATGATGCCAACTGTCTTTACTTTGAGCAAATCCAGATTAGCATCCTTGTCATAATAAATTTTAGCCATAATCCCTCCTCTATTAACCTTCAGTTGTTAGCTATCAACTATCGGCAATTATTTAAGAACTGCTTCCACGAGTTAAGGCTATCCTGCCAGTTCGTGAAAGTTCCTTAACACCAAAATCACTAAGGAGCTCGAGCAGAGAATTCACTTTGTCTTCGTCACCGGTCACCTCCACTGTCAGTGAACCTGGAGCAACATCAACTATGTTAGCCCGGAAAATGCCAACGATTTGCATAATCTCGCTTCTTGTCGAGGCAGCAGCCTTCACCTTAATTAAGGCCAATTCTCTGGTCACCATGTCTTCTTCGGTTATATCAGAGACTTTAATCACGTTGATTAGCTTGTCCAGTTGTTTTCTCACCTGCTCTATCTGAGCAGAATCACCGACAGCAACAATGGTCATGCGAGATAAGCCGGGATGTTCACTTCCACCTACAGCAAGACTTTGAATATTAAAGGAGCGCCTTCGGAATAAACTGGCTATTCGATTAAGCACCCCCGGTTTATCTTCCACTAAAGCTACTAAAGTATGTTTTGTATTAGTCAATTTGCCCCCCAACAGATAAATTCCAAATTACAATCTCTGAATTCAAAACCTTCGTCTTTTGGTCATTGGCATTTTGTAATTAATTCCTAGAATTTTTCTCCCAATACTTCCGGCTTTGATGGCGCGAAAAATCTGGCCAGGTTTTCCCCTGGTGGCACTATGGGATAGACGTTCTCTTCGGGCTCAATAAAAAAGTCGATGAGAAAAGGTCCAGGGTACTCCATGGCCTTTTGTATAGCCGGGATGACCTCCTCTATTCGTGTCACCCGAAGACCAGGGATGTCATAAGCTTCAGCAATTTTGACAAAATCGGGATTCCAAAGCTTCGTGTCAACGTAGCGCCGTTCATAGAATAGCTCTTGCCACTGTCTTACCATGCCTAAATACCCGTTGTTCATGATAGCTATTTTTACAGCAATGTTTTCCTGTGTCAGGGTAGCTAACTCCTGGATAGTCATTTGAAAGCCGCCGTCGCCAGCAACACACCATACCACCTCCTCGGGGCAACCGACTTTGACTCCCATGGCCGCGGGTAGTTCGAACCCCATGGGCCCCAAACCTCCCGCAGAAATAAGGCTGTTGGACCTGGTATAAACGAAATATCGTGCCGCCCACATTTGATTCTGCCCCACCCCGGTAACCACTAAAGCATCACCTTGTGTGGCCTCATAGATCTGGTTAACAATGTATTGAGGCAAGAGTTCATCACTTTGCCTGATTTCTAGCGATGGATACTCATGCCGCCACTGCTCTATTTGGGAAAGCCAATCCACATGCTCTCTTCTCTCAATCTCCTTATTCAGGGCTGTGAGCACGCTTTTTATATCCCCGACTACCGGAACCTCGGTGGGAATATTCTTTCCAATCTCTGCGGGGTCGATATCGATGTGAATGACGCGGGCATTGGGAGCAAACTCCCTGGTATTTCCTGTAGCTCGGTCATCAAATCTCATGCCAATAGCAATAAGAAGGTCAGCGTTTTGCACCGCCATATTGGCGCAACCTGTGCCATGCATCCCCATCATGCCAAGATCAAGTATATGGTTCCCAGGGAAGGAGCCCAGACCAAGGAGAGTGTGAGCCACTGGTAGTTGTGCTTTCTCAGCAAATTCCTTAAACTCATCGTAGGCTTGGGAAATAATTATCCCCCTGCCAGCGACGATAACAGGCTGCTCGGCTTCGTTAATGAGCTTTGCTGCTTTCTTAATTTGAGCTGGATGCCCACGAGAGACAACCTTATAGCCCGGTAAATCAAGCTTATCGGGATAAACAAAGTCCGTTTGTTCTTGCTGAATATCCCGCGGTATGTCAATAAGCACAGGTCCCGGCCTCCCCGTCTGGGCAATGTGGAAGGCCTCTTTAATCGTTTTAGCCAGCTCAGCAACATCGGTAACAAGATAGTTATGCTTGACAATTGGAATGGTAATGCCTGTGATATCAGTCTCCTGAAAGGCATCCTTGCCAATAACAGATGTGGCTACCTGGCCAGTTATAGCTACCATGGGTGCCGAATCCATATAAGCGCAGGCAATGCCGGTAACCAGATTAGTAGCTCCAGGCCCAGAAGTAGCAATACATACTCCCGCCTTATGTGTAACTCGAGCATAGCCATCGGCGGCATGAGCCGCTCCTTGCTCGTGGCGAACTAATATATGTCGGAGCTGAGGATATTGGGGGAAGGTATCATATATCGGTAAGACAGCACCACCGAGAATGCCGAAAATAACCTCTACCCCTTCTTTAATTAAACTCTCACAGAGAATCTGAGCACCAGTTTTCTTCATAGAATAGCTCCTTACCCAGCAAACACCGCCCCAGTGCTGGCCGAGCTTACTTTATCACTATACCTCTTAAGATAGCCAGTTTTAATCTTGGGTTCAAAGGAAGGCAATGAAGCCAACCGTTGTTCTAGCTCTTTTTGGCTTAATTCTACTTCCAATTTGTGGTCAGGTATGTTTATGTTAATAATATCGCCATCCCTCAAAGCCGCTATTGGACCTTTCTCTGCCGCCTCGGGAGAGACGTGCCCAATGGCTGCTCCTCGCGTGCCTCCGGAAAAGCGTCCATCTGTAATGAGAGCCACCTCTTTATCCATACCCATACCGCTGAGGAGAGAAGTAGCTGCTAACATCTCCCGCATTCCCGGCCCTCCCTTAGGGCCTTCATAGCGAATGACGATTACCTCGCCTGACTTAAATTTGCCTTTCATTATCGCCGCCGTAGCTTCCTCCTCACTATCGAAAACTCTCGCTGGACCCCGATGAACTAACATCTCAGAAGCTACTGCAGCGCTTTTCACCACGCTGCCATCAGGCGCCAAATTGCCAAATAATATGCTAATACCACCAGTAGGGGCATACGGTTGTGACAGGGGGCGGATTACCTCTCTATTTTTAACTTTTGCCCCCACAATTATTTCCCCCAAGGACTTGCCCAAAATGGTGCTTGCCTCAAGCTTCAGCAGTCCCGAGAGCTCGTGCATTATCGCAGGAATGCCACCGGCTAAGTCCAGGTCCTGAATGTGATAATCACTGGCCGGGCTTAATTTGCAGATATGAGGAACGGAGTCGCCAATCCCGTTTATCAGGGATAAGGGAAAATCTATCCCAGCCTCATGCGCTATGGCAGTAAGATGCAACACAGAATTTGTGCTGCCCCCCAGGGCCATGTCCACGGCGAAGGCATTATAAAGAGACTCCCTGGTGATAATATCCCTGGGTTTAATATCGTGGGCTAATGCTTCCATGACTTGCTGCCCGGCTTTATAGGCAAGTTGTACACGCCGTTCTTCCACCGCGGGTATCGTGCCGTTACCCGGCAAAGCCATCCCCAAGGCTTCGCTGAG
>DATKVL010000410.1:0-2419 GCA_035530115.1 Dehalococcoidia bacterium
TTTGATAGCAAATTCTCCCTGCCCTAAGGAATTGGAAGAGGAAATAAGAGTTGCCTATCGAGAGATGGAAAAGAGATATGGGAAAAACGTCGATGTTGCTGTAAGAAGCAGTGCCACTGCCGAAGATTTACCTACAGCCTCGTTCGCTGGACAGCAAACAAGTTATTTGAACGTGCGAGGAGAAGACGACCTCTTAGAGAAGGTCATGGACTGCTTTGCATCTTTGTTCACGAACCGGGCGATCTCCTACCGGATGGATAAAGGATTTGACAATCTCAGCGTTTACCTCTCGGTGGGCGTGCAAAAGATGGTCCGCTCTGATTTAGCCTGCTCAGGCGTCATGTTTTCCATAGATACAGATTCAGGCTTCAGGGATGTCATCTACATAACTGCTGCTTATGGACTGGGAGAGAATGTGGTGCAGGGAATTGTTAATCCAGACCAGTTTTACGTTTTCAAACCTACTCTAAAGAAAGGGTTTAGACCCATTGTGGAAAAGAAGCTGGGGACGAAAGGGAAGAAATTGGTCTATAAGGAAGATGGAGCTGGAACGGAGCAAGAAGAAGTCAAAATTGGAGAGCAAAGCAAATTCGTATTGAGTGACGATGAAATTCTAGCACTCGCCAAATGGGCTTGTATTATAGAAGAATATTATGGCGTGCCCATGGATATTGAATGGGCAAAGGATGGGAGAACAGGGGAGCTTTTCATAGTCCAAGCCAGGCCAGAGACAGTGCATTCACACGAAGACTTGGCTAGACTCAAGACTTACTTGCTTGAAGAAAAGGGAAAATTATTACTCAAAGGGGAAGCAGTAGGCACAAAAATAGGGCAAGGCGAAGTGCATATAATAGAAGACAGTGATGAAATCGACAAATTCAAGAGCGGTCAAATTTTGGTAACTGATATGACAGACCCCGACTGGGAACCGATAATGAAGATCGCCAGTGCCATAGTTACAAACAAAGGAGGCCGGACATGCCATGCAGCTATCGTGAGTCGTGAGCTTGGGGTACCCTGTGTAATTGGCACGGGCAAAGGGACGGAGGTATTGAAGAAGATAAAAGAGGTCACGGTAGATTGTTCAGGTGGCGGGGGCAGGATATATGAAGGGAAATTGAAATACCGAGTAGATGAAGTAGAAGTGACCAAGGTTCCCAGACCCGACACCAGGATAATGATGAATTTTGGCATTCCTGATGGTGCGTTTATTCAAAGTCGAATTCCTAATGACGGGGTGGGTTTAGCTCGGGAAGAGTTCATTATCAATTCTTACATCGGCATACATCCCATGGCTCTTATAGAATATGATGAGTTGAAGAAAGCAGCGAGTAATGACAAGAAATTGGCAAAGGTAATTGAGGAGATAGATAAGAAGAGCGTGTCATATGAGGATAAAAGGGGATTTTTCATTGATAACTTAGCCATGGGGATAGCGAAAATAGCGGCGGGGTTTTATCCCAACGAGGTCATCGTTCGGTTTTCTGACTTTAAGACAAATGAGTATGCCAATTTGATTGGGGGGTATCGTTACGAGCCAGAGGAAAATAACCCCATGATAGGTTGGAGAGGGGCGTCTCGCTATTATGATGAGAAGTTTAAGCCTGCCTTTGGTTTAGAATGCGAAGCGATAAAGAAGGTAAGGGATGAGATGGGGTTGACCAATGTGAAGGTGATGGTTCCCTTTTGCCGGACGCCGGAAGAGGGAAGGAAGGTAATAAAAGCCATGGAGGAGTTTGGCTTAAGGCAAGGGGAAAATGGGTTGGAAGTGTATGTGATGTGCGAGATACCGTCAAATGTGATTTTGGCTGAGGAATTCGCCGACGTGTTTGATGGATTCAGCATAGGGTCGAACGATTTAACGCAACTAACTCTTGGTTTAGACAGGGATTCTGAAGTTGTGGCACACATATTTGATGAAAGAAATGAGGCAGTGAAGAGGCTGGTGAAGCAAGTCATAGATGTGGCACATAATCACAAACCAAGGAGAAAAGTAGGAATATGCGGTCAGGCGCCGAGTGATTTTCCTGAATTTGCCGACTTTTTAGTTGAGTGCGGCATAGATTCGATGTCTTTGAACCCGGATGTGGTGCTGGCTACGAGATTAAATATAGCAAAGGTGGAAAATAGGATAAAATCAAAAGCCAAAAGAAAACGCGCATGAGGACATGGGTGGCTGCTGCGATAAATTAAGGATTTTGCCTTGACTTGCTATATCACAGTGATTCCATGGTTAACAAACCTAATATACGTGAGCAAACAGAGAAGAAGGAAGAAACCCTTTCCCCTTATGCCGCTAAGAGTAAGTTCAGCCGTGGTCGGCTGAAGTGGGAAGAACCATGCCCCATAAGAACCAGTTTTCAACGTGACCGTGACCGTATTATATATTCCAAGGCCTTCCGTCGGCTAAAACATAAGA
>DATKVL010000411.1:0-2939 GCA_035530115.1 Dehalococcoidia bacterium
GTAAGTTCCTGAAGCACTAACTTCGTTAGTTGCGGAATATGCAGTAGTAGTATTACTTAATGTTGCTGAAGCATCGTACAGAGCTAATTTAAAAGCGTCACCACCAGAAGCACGAAAATCGTGTTCACCTTCTAATAGTTCGACTTTAAAACTATCACAGACTGCTTGTGTAATTGCCATCTTTATTTACCTCCGGGATCTACTGATCTAAGAGGAATACGGAGGACCCCATCTGCGTATTCATCTCTACGTTTTCTGCCCATTTGAGTCTGTGCTAAGTTTTGCACAGCCTGAGCATACTTTTGCTCGTATAATTGCACATATGGAGGATTTTTCAAGTAGGAAAACGCTTCGGCTACTGTTCCATAAATTAAAACTTCAGGTGCGTTAGTAGACAACCAAGTGGTGGTTTGGCTACTGGATAAATGATCAGGTGTTTTGTTATACCATAATTCAATCTCATAAGCGGCATCCGGTGTAGGAGCAAATATCATTGTATTCTGATCCCAGTTTGCATAGTATTTGGGTGTTCCTGTGTCAGAACGATCTTTATTATATTCATCAATAAAAGTTGTATCTCTTTGTTCTAACCATGTTCGATCTCCTGTTATTTGATCTTTAATTTGAACTCCTCGCTCAAAAGCAAAATCATCAGGCATCGTGATAAAAGGACTACCAATGGTAAAACTAGAAAACTGAAACTTTCGAAAGGCATCAAGGTCAAGTTCTCTTTGAACTTTATTTTCAATATTAGTAATAAAAACATCAATAATAGAGTCAGATAAAACTTCTGATCCTACTTCAGTATAATTACGTACATTAGTTAATAATTCAGAATAATTCATGATGTGCTCACCGTTACATTACCAATACTCATTCGCATTACCAAGTCTTTTCTTATAGGTGCTGGTTGCATTCCCACACTACTAAAAGGTGTTTCGTTAGGGTATCCTACTTGGACAACAATAGGTTCAATTCGATCTGGTCTTGCATTTTTCAATGCTTCGGGATCCGCTGCATGATAAGGAGGATCGAGTTGGGGATGTTTAGGCTCAAAACATTCAGGGCAAGTAAAGAGTCCATTCCATTCTTTTCTTAGTTCTAAATAAGGATACTGATAGCCACATCGATCACAAATGGCTTGTGAATATTTACCCGATGCAAATGCCATTATTAACCGTTCCTAAAATAATTCTGTGGTACAAGATGCACGGAAGTTCGCTGACCGTCCTCGGTCAATGCTCTTTGTAATTCATCTTCGTAATACAATTTCATTTCTTGTACTCTTCCTGGATTGTGTTTCTGTGCTAAATAAAAAGATAAACCAGAAACCATACAAGGTAAAAATCTATAAGGAGCATCAGGTGTATTGGTGTAAGCACCCGCATCTTCAATCCTGGCCACATAATAGTAATTAATCTGAGTACCAGTTGTGCCTGGTGTTTGATATAAACTAATTTCTACATTCGATAAATTTCTTCTCACATAATATTGAGAAGGAGTCCCTGTCGAACTTTTATTAGGTATCGCTTGATACTCTGATCTTGAAATTTTGTTTAAAGTAGTATCGGTACTACCATTTCTAAAGACTGCTTCTAAGACATCACTGCAATCTGCCGGAGCAGTGTAAGTAGTAGTATTGGCTACTAGGTTTTGAGTGTAGTTTGTTACCTTCCAAAGATGAACTCCTCGATTACCCCATTCGGATAATAAAAGATTCAAACTTCTCCTAGCTGATTTTAAATCATAACCTGTTCTAACGGATTTACCAATTCGCTCATAAGACTCCTCGATAACCTCGTCAATGTTAAGATTAAAATCTGTTGTTCCTGAAGTAGCCATACTAAATTACTTTTTCTTTTTAGCCATACCGCCGCCACGCTTTTTAATGACAGACTTCTTTTTAGCCATACCGCCAGATTTAAGTCCCATTGCCATTTCTTTTCTAGGAGACATCATTCCGCCTCCCATTTTTTTAACTGGTTTTTTCATAGGTCACCTCTTTTTAAATATTTGTTCATACGTACGTTGCCTTTCGGCTACTACTTCTTCGTAGTATTCCTTTGGCCATTTCTCATAATAGCCTATCTTATGAAGTTTGCAACTTGCTTCATAGAGTTGTTTAAACTTCTGTATAAGCATCATGGAATACTGTAGTTCAGAATGTTCTACCGGTTCTTCTGTAGGATCGCAAAGAAAAGCTTCACTATCGGGATTAGCTGGTGTTTCAGGATGAAAGCCCATAAAATATACATCTCGTCGATTATAGGTCTTGTTATAAAAATCTATCTTTTCTTGAAACTGTTCGGGGGAATATTGTTCAAAGAAAGGATCGCAGTAAATGATAATATCGTGTTGTTTCTTATTCCAAGATTTAAGAACATCTGTTAAATGTTTTTCATATTTAGATTTATCCATACGAACTTCAATTCGTACTTTTCCATCTTTTCTCCATTTCGCTGCAAAAGGACAGGCAGGGAATCCAATATGTTTGTTCATTGGTTCTAAGACAGTCTTAGACCAATTAACTACATCAAGTTTAATTTTTTCTGCTTGTTTTCTTCTTGACAATTGTTTTAACCATAGAGGGTTTTGGTCCTGTGTTTGATGCTTTTTGTTTTCTTCGAACAGCGGAAGCTTTCTGACCTTTAGACATCGATCTTGCTTTTGCTAAAGGAACACATTTAGGATAGCTTTTTCTCTTTTCCCCTCCGCTACGGCCACATTTAGGATAGCTTCCATCTGCTTTTTTATTAGCGATGTCTACCCATTTTTCATCTACCCACTTACGAAGTCCCATTATCTTTTCTTTGTGACCTTTCTTCTATTAGCCATTACTCCACCACAACCTTTAGCAACACCGCCTTGATTATAGTTAGATACTTTTTTTCTATCTTGCGAAATTTTATTAACAGAACCACCATTTGCTTTTGGTTTTA
>DATKVL010000412.1:0-7742 GCA_035530115.1 Dehalococcoidia bacterium
ACAAGTTCAGACCAAGGAGAGTAGCAGTATTGCCTTGCGAATTTTCAGGGAAGGTAGAATTGGCTTTGCTACTGCTAGTGGAGGGGGCGGTTGGGAAGATTTGGTTGACATGGCCGTGGAAACCTCTCAATTTGGCGGTCCGGCCAATTTTCAATTCCCTTCCTCCCAGGACTATTCGGCAGTGTGCATCGTCGACCCTAAACTAGGAGAAATAGCTATGGAGAGGATGGTTGAGATCGGGAAGGAGCTTATAGCCAAGATTAGGGGGCATACTCCTGATATCCTTTGTGATGTTCAGGTAACCAAAGGAATAATCTCAATCTCCTTAAATAATTCTCAAGGTGGTGAGGGAAGGTATGACAGAAGTTTTTTTAGCCTTGGATTGGAAGGCATTCTTGTTCGTGATACAGATATGCTTTTTGTGGGTGATAGCGAAAGCTCATGTCGTTTGTCTGACAATATTGATGACCTGGCTGACAGAGTGATATGGCAACTGGAGATGGCTAAGAAAAAAGCTACCGTGTCCACCAAGCTGCTGCCAATAATTTTTACACCTCATGGAGTAGCTAGTGCTTTACTGAGCCCTCTAGTGCTGGCGTTTAACGGCAAAGCAGTCCTTGAGGGGGCTTCGCCTTTAAAGGATAAACGAGGGGAGCAAGTTTTTGACAAAAAGCTGAGCTTATGGGATGATGCTACCATACCTTACGGCGTAGGGAGTTATCCTTTTGATGACGAGGGGGTGTCCAGCCAGCGTCTGTCGCTTGTTACAAATGGGGTAGTGGCGAATTTCCTTTATGATTTACAAACAGCAGCTTTAGCTGGTACTCAGAGCACCGGTAACGGTAGGCGAGCAGGTGGTGGTTTTCCCAGCCCAGCTGTAAGCTCTCTTATTTTAAGCGAGGGGGATGTTTCTTTCCAGGCGATGGTGGAAGATATGAAGGAAGGATTAATTGTGGAGCAAGTCATCGGTGCTGAACAGGGTAATCTTCTGGGTGGTGACTTCGGTGGCAACGTTTTGCTGGGATACAAGGTAGAGAATGGTGAGATAATGGGGAGAGTGAAGGATACTATGATTGCCGGTAACGTATATCAAGTGTTAAAGGAGCTTCTTGGCATAGGGCGGGAAGCAAGATGGGTTGGCGGGATTTTGCAAACTCCTCCTTTATATTGCTCTAGTGTATCGGTGACGACCAAGGGAAGCTAAGATGGATACGAAAGACGTAATAAAGCTTTATAAGCAACCACGCCCTAAGAGTTGTTCCATGCTTGCCTCATGGCCTGGCATTGGCGACGTTTCCATAACCGCAGCGAAGTATCTTGTGGAGAAGCTAAATGCTGTAGAAATAGGGGAGATTGAACCTATTAACTTCTTTGAACCAGTGGGTGTCACAGTTAGAGACAACGTGGTTGAAAGCCCTCGTTTTCCCGAGAGCAAGTTTTATTATTGGCAGTATCCCAAGGCCAGTAAGGGCTTGGTGATTTTTATTGGTGAGGAACAACCTGGTTTCAAAGGGTATGAGCTGGTTAACTGTGTTTTGGATGTAGCGCAAAGGTTTAAGGTGGCAAGGGTATATAGTTGTGCTGCTGCGGTGACACGCATCCACCATAGTGAAGAAATGAAGGTTTGGGGAGCAGCGACAACAGCTAACTTGGTTGACGAGTTAAGCAAACATAATGTGGTTCTTAGAGGTAATCTTCGCATCGCTGGATTGAATGGATTGATATTGGGAATGACTAAGGAAAGGGGGATGGAAGGCATTTGCTTGCTGGGTGAAGTGCCAGCGTATGCCACGCAAATAGCAAATCCCAAAGCCTCCCTGGCTGTGCTTGGTATCCTAACTAAAATGTTAGGGATTACACTTGACTTGACCGAGCTTAGCAATCTGGCTGAGCAAGTAGACGAGGAGATGGATAGAATAGCGAAGAGAGTTACTGCTGAATTTATTGACCAATTCACCGAGCCTATTTGGGAGCAGGATGAGGATGAGGAGGAAGAGTAAATAAGTTGAGCAGTCCTGGTCTAGCAAGAGTTCAAATTGACCGACAAGGGTAGATATGCTACCATCGAATTAGATGTCAGCTTTAGCTCAGCTTTGTGAGGAAATTATAGCTTGCCGGGATTGTGAGCTAGCTAAGTATCGCACTAAGGTGGTACCTGGTGAGGGAGCCGAGGACGCGGACTTACTTTTTATAGGTGAGGCTCCAGGCTGGCACGAAGACCAGCAAGGGCGTCCCTTCGTCGGGCCAGCAGGGCAGTTTTTGGACCAACTGTTAGCCTCAATTGGTTTACGGCGGGAGGAAGTTTATATCGCTAATGTGATTAAGTGCCGTCCTCCCCAAAACCGTGATCCACTACCAGCGGAGATACAGAATTGCCGCAAATGGCTTGACCGTCAAATAGAGATAATTCAGCCCCAAATGATTATTACTTTGGGACGTTACTCTCTAGCGCAGTATTTTCCCAATGAGAGCATAGGCAAGATTCATGGAAAGTCACGAAAGTCAGAAGGCGTCATTTATTACCCCATGTATCATCCTGCGGCGGCTCTCCATCAAGGCTCTCTGCGCCGGACTATCGAAACGGACATACTCAGGATTCCCCAGATACTAGCCCAGGGTAAAGACCTGCCTCAAGATGAAGTTGAATCTCAACAATTAAGCCTGTTTTAGAACCATGTCCTGAGTGAAAGGAAAAGGAAAAACCATGCCAGCACATAAATTAAGACTCATCCCTCTAGGCGGATTAGGTGAAATCGGTAAGAATATGATGGCACTGGAATATGGCAATGACATCGTCGTCATTGATGCCGGGCTCATGTTCCCCAGCGAGGAGATGCTGGGAGTTGACTTGCTTATCCCGGATATTAGCTATCTTTTGGCGAGACAGCAAAATTTAAGGGGGATAGTGATTACTCATGGGCACGAAGACCACATTGGGGCGCTGCCTTACATTTTATCTCGCATCGCCCCTCCCATTTATGCTACCAAGTTCGCTCGAGAGCTGATTCGCATGGAGCTCAAGCAACGAGGGGTGAAAACTGACGCAAAATTGAATTTAGTTAGCCCCGGGAGCAGGATTAAACTAGGTAATTTCACCATAGAGTTTTTCTCTGTTTGCCATAGTATTCCTGATTCTGTGGGGCTGATAATTCACACTCCCCTGGGAATTGTAGTTCACAGTGGTGATTTTAAGATCGATTATACCCCGGTCATTTGCGAGGCTACTAACTTTAACCAATTAGCTTCGCTAGGGGCAAAGGGTGTTTTGCTTCTTCTTTCTGACTCCACCTATGCCGAGCTTCCTGGATATACTCCTTCCGAGATGGTTGTTAGGGATACATTGGATAGGATTGTAAGCGAGGCAAAGGGGAGGGTAATCGTAACTACATTTGCCTCTCTTGTATCTCGCGAGCAGCAAGTATTTGATGTTGCCGTTAAACATGGTCGCCGTGTATTTATCGTCGGGCGGAGCATGAAGGAGATAGTGAGCATGGCATTGAAAACGGGTTATCTTACTGCTCCCCCCGGCATTATGTGTCACTTGGACGAACTTAAGACCTTGCCTCACAATCGAGTTATCGTGTTGAGCACGGGAAGTCAAGGTGAGCCCACCTCGGCCTTGGTGCGCATGGCTAATCGCGACCCCAGTAGTCGAGTTCAGATAATCCCTGGCGACACCGTGGTGATTTCAGCAACCCCTATTCCCGGCAATGAGACATTGGTTAGCAAGACTATAGACAGCCTTTTCCGTCAAGGTGCCAATGTAATTTATGACAGGCTGGCTCAAGTTCATGTCCACGGGCATGGTAGTCAAGAAGAGTTGAAGCTTTTGATTAGTTTGGTTAAGCCTAAATTTTTTGTTCCTGTTCATGGTGAGTATCGCCATTTAAGCTTGCATGCCAGCTTAGCTCAAAGTATGGGGATACCCAAAGATAACATTTTTGTCCTTGAGGACGGGGATGTCCTTGAGCTCGGGCAAGATTCAGGAAAAGTGGTTGATAGAACCCGTGTCGGAGTTATCTATGTAAGCGGCCTGATAACAGGCGAGTTGGATGGCGTTGTGCTTCGGGACCGCAAATTACTTTCGCGAGACGGCGTCGTTGTGGTGACCATTGCTATTGATGCTGAAAGTGGTAAACTAGCTGAAAGGCCACGCATTATAACGCGAGGTGTTGTTGATGCTGGAGAGGAACAGACATTGATTGAGAAAGGCCGAGATGTGGTGCTAACTGCTTTAGAGAACAGAAAAGAAGGATTCATTTCTAGAAGACGCTTGGTTGAACCAAGCTTCGTTGACGCCAAAGTAAAGGATTCCCTGAGCAAATTCTTTTATGAACGAATTCATCGTCGTCCTATCATCATTCCTGTGGTTGTGGAGGTAGGGAAAACCCAGAGGAAGCCGACGAGCTAGGAGCATAACTCCGTGTCTAAAGCAAGAAGTGGGTCTAAGCCGAGGCGGAAAGCAAAAGAAAGCCGGCCAGCATGGAAGCGATTCTTTAGCTTCATCGCTTCACCAGTGGTACGAAGGCTTATCTTAATTGTCGTAATAGTAGTCTTGCTGTATGTGTTATGGGAAGGCATGCTCGCATTGTTTGGTTATGGAATAATAATAATAGCCATCGCTTTGGGCTCGCTGGTCTGGGTGGCATGGCGGCGGCAGTTCTCTATTGCGAAACATAGGTGGAATTGGGTTCTCGGGGGCATTAGCCTGGCTTTTGCCGTATGGGGAATTCTTTCTTTCTTCCCTGGGGAAGGTATTTTGAGGCAAGCCACACTAGGAGGCAGCTTCGGGCAAAGCATAATAGGTGCCTCTAATATCGTGGGAGGACTTCGAGTAGCCGGACTTGTCCTTCTGGGTATTATTTTTGTCATCCCTCGGAAGGTTTGGAGCGCTGCTAAGAATAGCTGGCGTCTCTTGACCAGAGTTTTCCAACTCCGTCCCAGGGTCATCTTTCCCCGGCGAGCTCCTGCTAAAGCTATTCATCTTGAAGCGACCTCCCCTGAAGTAGGGGCAGTTAATGAACTGGAGGCAAAGCCTGCGCTACTTCCTTCTCTTCCCATGTGGCAATCAGAACACGAACCAATTTTCACCCCCGGCGGGTGGCATCTTCCACCGATTGATATCTTGGATAAGCCCGCTGAGGTGAAATTGGACAGGGAAGACATTGACCAACGAGCCCGATTGATTGAGGAGGCTCTAGCGAGCTATGGTGTAGAAGCCAGGGTTGTGCAGATAAATATAGGGCCTACCGTGACACAGTTTGGTGTTGAGCCTGGTTGGGACAGAAAATATAAGGAAGTACGCGAAAAGGGGAGGGATGGTAGCTATGAAACGAAATCGGAAGAAGTATCCAGAACCAGGGTAAGGGTAGAGCGTATTACCTCGTTGGGCAATGATTTAGCTTTAGCCCTAGCTGCTTCCAGCATCAGGATTGAGGCTCCCGTGCCCGGGGCATCGGTGGTGGGCATTGAGGTTCCTAACACTGTGTTTGGCTCAGTCGCCCTTCGCGGTGCGATAGAGAGCGTTGCTTTTCAGAAGATTAAAGCCCGCTCCAAGCTAGCTATCGCTTTGGGTAAAGGTGCTGGTGGTGAGGCGATGGCGGCAGACCTAACCAGGATGCCACATTTGCTTATCGCTGGAGCTACTGGCAGTGGTAAAACTATGTGTATTAATTCTGTTATTTGTTGCTTGCTTTTACACAACAGCCCCGACGACGTTCGGTTCATCATGGTTGACCCCAAGAGGGTGGAGTTAGTGACTTTTAATGGAGTGCCCCATCTACTTGCTCCTGTGGTTGTGGATACTGATAAGGCGATAAAGGCTTTAAGATGGCTTAGTCAGGAGATGGATAGTCGATATCGTCAGTTTGCTCAGGCGGGAGCACGCAATATTGAGGGTTATAATAAAGACCGCTCACCTGGAGAAGAGTTGCCATATTTAGTGCTCATCATCGATGAGCTGGCTGATTTAATGATGACAGCTTTCGATGAGGTGGAACATGCGCTTTGTCGGTTAGCTCAATTGTCTCGGGCTACAGGCATTCATCTCGTCGTAGCTACACAACGCCCTTCAGTAGATGTAATTACTGGGCTTATTAAAGCTAACTTTCCTACCCGCATTAGTTTCGCAGTCACTTCTCACGTAGATTCCAGGACCATACTTGACATGGTAGGTGCTGAGAAATTGCTAGGTAGAGGGGATATGCTCTACATGCCTACTGAAGCTAGCAAGCCTAAACGTCTTCAAGGAAGCTTTGTTGCTGATGCTGAGATCGAGAGATTGGTGTATTTCTGGGGAAACCAGCGGCAGATTGAGATGAGCCCTGTCGACTTTAATGAGGTGGATGAGCGCCTCTTAAGTGCACAGATAGCTGCTCCCCCCGACCCTCTTTTGGGAGAGGCAAAGCACCTGGCACAAGAATATAAACATATCTCCACTTCTTTCTTACAGCGCCGTCTTCGTATTGGCTATCCTAGAGCTGCCCGCCTTATGGAAGCACTGCAACAAGCAGGTTTGGTGGAGGCGGCTCAGCCAGAGCGAGAAAGCTAAGCCCGGCTAGTAAATCCTGAACAATAACTTACGAAATTCTGAATCCTAATTTCTAAACCCTACACAAATCCAAAAATCCAAATTTAAATACCAAAACTCATTTTGTTTAGGACTTTGAAGTTCATGCTTAGTGTTTTCTTGCTAGGCGCCAAACTTATCCAGTTTTAAAGCATTAGCCATAGCTAAGGGCATGATTTCCGTAGCTGGAAAACGCCCCATACCACCAGCAAGGCAGGCTCGTTCCGAGAACTCAGCGACATTATCGGGGCGGCACCATTTGGACTTTAGCATGAAAGGGACTGGATGCCAGCTATGCATGGCTAAAGTTGCGGGGGTAGAGTGGTCTCCAGTAATAATCAGGACCTCCGGGCCTAAGCTGAGCAAGCTGGGGAGGGCACTATCAAGTTCCTCAATGGCCTGAACTTTAGCCCGGAAGTTGCCATCCTCCCCTCTGGCATCGGTGCTCTTAAAATGGACGAAGAAAAAATCGTAATCGGCATAGTAGCGGCGCAGGCTGTTCAGTTGCTCTGTTATGCTTTCAGCCCCTGGTAATACTTGCATCCCCACCAACCTGGCCAGTCCCTGGTACATAGGATACGTGGCGATGGCTGCCGGCTTTAATTTGTAGATTTCAGATATGGGGGGGATGTCGGGGCGGCGGGAGAAGCCGCGCAGAAGCACCATGTTGGCGGGGGTTTCACCTTGTAAGAGGCTTCTTGCTTGAGAAACGAATTCGTTGGCAATTTCCGCGGTTCCCTGTGCCTGCGGCGATAACGCCTCTATTTTTTTGGGGGCTAGCCCTACTTGCTGTGGGTCAGAATCTGCTAACTCAGGAGATAAAGCTTCGCCGCGGAGGATGAGCGCAAATCTATGTTCTTTCACCGGCAGCACGGAAATCTCAGCGCCATCTATGGCGATATTATTCAATAAACGGCATAACTCGGTACTTTTATCTGTGGAAAGCCGTCCTGCCCTCCTGTCGATAATGATTCCCTTGTTGTCAACGGTGCAGAAATTACCTCTGGCCGCGATATCGTCTGGCTTTAGTTCTAAATCTATTCCCAGAGCTTCCACGACTCCTCGTCCGATATTATATTTGACAGGGTCATAGCCAAAGATTGCCAGGTGACCTGGCGCACTCCCCGGCGTAATTCCTGGGCCAACAGGGTCAATGAGCCCGCAAAGGGAGTCC
>DATKVL010000413.1:0-4784 GCA_035530115.1 Dehalococcoidia bacterium
AATAGATTATCGCCGCAAATACAATTATCCCCCTTTTAGCCAGTTAGTCCGCCTGGTTTATAGCCACACCAACGAAGAGCTATGTCGCCGTGAGGCAGAGAGGGTACATCGTCTAATTCTTGATGAAAGGGCAAGAAAGGATATGATTGATTTCAATATAATTGGTCCTGTGCCCACTTTTGCCTTCAGAGCCAGGGGCAGGTATCGCTGGCAACTCTTCCTCCGCGGCCCTGGCTCAACCCGGATGTTATCCCGTCTCACTTTACCGCGGGGCTGGACTATAGATGTCGACCCGGTAGGAATAGTCTGATTCTATCCCGATTCCGGTGTGATTTCTCTGTGGATAACCATTATCGAAGATTGCCATTTTGCTTTCTTTGCCGATAAGTATATGGTTGCTCTCCCTGCCCACATAGTTCGGAGAGCCCACAAATTGACAGATTGTTCAATAGTAGTGGTATAATAATAAGACTGACATAGAATCGGTGGTGCAGTGTGAGTAAAGGGGTTACTTTGATCCGCGTCAGGTTCAGTCCGGCAAATACACACAACATATACACATATGATGTAGGCTTTTCCCCTGTCACGGCGAAGTTTACCCTGATAACAAAATTGATCGTCAAATCAAGGCTCAATCGCCTGAAAAACCAGGGAAAGGAGGTGAAATCAGGCTAAGTGCTGACTGAGAGTATAACGAGGGTATGGAGACAAGATAACAGGAAAGGAGGATAACGTATGAGAAAGGTATTGTTAGTAATAGTAGCTATACTCCTTATCGCGAGTATAGGCTTGGCATGTGTACAGGAGCCAGAGCCAGAGCCGGAGCCGGAGTTTATGTGCACCATCATCAGAGACGACTACGGAGTGCCCCACATTTTCGCGGACACGAAAGAGGGCTTGGGCTTTGGAGCTGGCTATGCCATGGCTCAGGACAGGCTCTGGCAGGCAGATGTTATGAGGAGAGCCGCTTCCGGACGGCTTGCTGAGTTCGGCTTAGCAACAATAGAGGAAGACGCTGAAACCAGAGCATTGTGGTATGGCCAGGAAGAATTACTGGAGATTTATAATGACTGGAACCCTGGTACAGGCTACGAACATCTCAAGCCGATGATTGAGGCTTACATAGACGGCATAAACACTTATATTGAAGAAGCTCGGGGCGATTCATCTCTTCTACCTGTTGAATATGTCGCGCAGGGCCTAATAGCTTACCTCGAGGACTTCACCGTTGCAGATGTGGTAGCCATTACAGTGCTGATGGGCTGGAGATTTGGCGGAACAGGAGGTAGCGAAGGCGATTTCTACGAGGCTCTACTTACGCTTCAAGCTATGCATGGAGCTACGAACGGGACGGCCATCTGGGACGATTTATTCCCCTTGAATGACCCTGGAGCGCCCGTGACGATACCCGACGCAGTTTATGAAGAGACTTCCTTGAGTATGCCTTCGTTCGACTTCCCCGATGGCCTCGGCGGACTTCTTCAGCAGTATGAGGAGTCTCGGGCAGTTCAGGATGAACTGTTTGAGTCGCTGGGCATACCGACAAAATTTGGAAGCAACGCCGTGCCCATCAGTTCGGGATTGTCGGCAACCGGCAATGCTCTTGAGCTGGGAGGACCGCAGATGGGGTACTCGATTCCCCAAGTTGTTTACGAGATAGGGTTGCATGGCGCGGGAATCAACGCTGTGGGCATGGCATTCCCGGGAGCAGGTCCATTCATTTTGATTGGTGTCAGTGAATATGGCGCTTGGACGTCAACCACCGGTGCTTCCGATGTCATAGACACCCGCATCTTGACACTGAATCCTGAAAACCCATTACAGTACTGGCACAACGATGGCTGGGTTGATATGGAAGTGAGAACGGAGACAATCTACGGTCTCAAGAAACAGACTTCCGAGGATGAGACCTGTTATCGCTCGCTGTATGGTCCTATCGTTGCCGTCGATCTGGATACAGACACGGCTATCACCCTGCATACCCCCTTCTTCAAGAATGAGATTGCTGGCGAGCAAGGCTGGCAGCTCTTCCAGGAGGCAACGAACATTGACGAATTCGAGGCGGCAGTGGAACTTATGTGGCCTAACCACAACTTCTACTGGGCAGACACAGAGGGCAACATAGGCTACTGGCATGCCGGGCGCTTCCCCGTAAAGCCGGAAGGTACCGACCCCAGGTTGCCCCTGGCAGGTGATGGAACAGAGGAGTGGGTTCGTGTCACAGCCCCTGAGGAGATGCCCAGGTGCATCAACCCCGACCAGGGCTGGCTTGCCAACTGGAACAACAAACCAATCGCCGGCTGGCCATACGCAGAAAGTGACTTCCACTGGGGCGAGGGTCACCGTGTTCAGAGGCTAATGGATGTCCTGACTTATTACGAGACTGTGGTAGGGAATGTGACATTCGCCGACATGAACACCTTTAACCAGATTGCGGGATACAATAATATCAACGGAATGAATTTTGTCGGTTATTTGATGGATGCAGCCGAAGACTATTTGCTCGGCAACAATGACACACAGGTTGAGGAAGCACTGGACCACCTCGTAGACTGGGCTACATTCTCTCCTCTCCCGCACAGCTATGTCGATCTTGTGTCACCCAAGTGGCCCGATGATGAGGATCCCACGTACGACCATGCCGGCCTGACAATCTTCAACGCCTGGTACGATGAAATCATTCCCGAGGTATTTGACGGGATCTTCCCATCGTGGATCATGGGACAGCTGGAAGGTTATCCCAGCCTCTTGATCCGCGTCTTTGAGGACGCAGTCCTCAACTACGATTACCTCGATGTGAGAGACAGGGATGAACTGATTGTCAATGCGCTGCAGGATGCGATTGCTGAGTTAGAGACTCAATATGGCTCAGGGAATATGACCACCTGGCTTACGCCGGTGCGTATGCAAAGCTATGACGAGATGGGAGCTCTGCCGGGAGACGAACTTCACCCCTACATGAACCGCGGCACCTACAACCAAATTGCCGAACTGCCCGCAGAAGAATTACCGCATGCAGTAAACGTGATTCCACCCGGACAGAGCGGATTCGTGGAATTCCCGGGAATTCCCAGCCCCCACGTCGGTGACCAAGTATTGCTTTACGCAACCTGGACATACAAGCCCATGCTATTCACTCGCGCGGCAGTCGCGGCAGTCAAAACCTGGGAGATAGACCTTTACGCTTAGTGAAGCTGCGGTCCGGTGGGCGTAGCCCATCCCATACGGATTGCCAGCAGGGGCCAGTATTGAGGGCCGAGGTCTTTTGAGCCTCGGCCCTCCCTCTATACTCCCCTTCCATCATTACGATGGGTCCTTATTTTCCTATTGTTGCAAATCCCGGTTTATCGGTACAAAGCAATCTCGGTGAGGGGCTTGAGGCATAAAGGAATCTCTTCCTTCATGATTAGCGAGTGAATGTAGTAGCGGGGTTTATCCCTGCCTTTCCAGAACTGTTACCCACCGATGGCGGGTGGGAAGATGTGCAGCACGTCTGCTTCTTTCAGCTCGGCGCTCTTCAGGTTGCGCAAGGCGATACCGTTCAGCAGAATGAGCGAATAGTCCTGTATCTTCCCGTCCAGGTGAATCCCCGCAGTCTCGAGTTTCTCTCGGAGTCGAGAACCAAATTTCTCCTCGAGCTGGGCTAGTGCGTCATCTATGTTGTCAGCTTGCAAAGTGGCGCTGTCTGTGCCGAGACGAGAACGCCAGAGACTATAGAAACGCACTGTAATTAACGCCATGTCTTTACCTTCTTAGTTCAATTCTGTCAATAGCACATTCCCTGGCATCCACCAAGAGGATCTGGTTACGTGCAGGTTTACCGACTCCGGTGATGATTTTGACTACCTCCTGAACCTGCAATGCGGCAATGATTGCAGGTGTGGCTGGAGGGTTACCGATTTTAATCTCTATACCCTGTTCGGGAATGGCATTGGATGACCCATAAATCGAAGACAGCCCCTCATCTTCAGGAAAGATAGTCATGAGTTGACCGCCAAAGCCAGCTATCGACGCATAGACATAGGGTATTGTCAGTTGACGACAAGCCTGCTCAACCGCCAACCGTGATGGCAGATTATCAAGCCCATCGGCTACTACCTGAGCACTGCCGAAGAGCCTTTGAGCATTCTCCCTGGTCAACCTTTCCCGAAATGTGGTGACTGTGATTGCTGAATTTATCTCCCCGACCCTTTTTGCGGCCACGGTGACTTTATATTCACCCAGATTCTCTTCCGTGGACATAATTTGCCTGTTCAAATCCCGCTCAGTAAAGCAGTCATTATCTATGATAATCAGATGGCCTACTCCTTGTCTGGCCAATAACTCTATTATAGTGCCACCTAATCCCCCCGCCCCTACCACGGCCACGATTGTTTGCAATAGCTTAATTTGCCCATCCAAACCGATTGTGCCTATATTTCGGAGATATCGACGGGGAATAATCCCCTGCTTTAACGCCGTTATTTCCACCTCTTTGGCCGATATTCCTTGAGAATTGGCGATAGACGCCGCTGTTTTCAAGTTGATAACAGAGAGTCTTTTCCCATCTGGAGCAAGCCATGGCTCTGCTGATTCGACGACGCAGCGGATAATATCTTTGTCGGCTATGCTGCTTTCCACAAAAATACCCTTACAATAGTCATGATAATTATAATATAATACACCATGAAGGGATAAATCGGTGAAGAAATTTTGCAGGAGACATCCTTGAAGGGAGGTATATTGAAGGTGACTGAAGTCAAGGTGAAGGAGGGGGAAGAACTTAACGGTCTGGGTGTAATGCT
>DATKVL010000414.1:0-1363 GCA_035530115.1 Dehalococcoidia bacterium
GCTCGTTATACACACGAAACAATTGCACTTGCATTCTCTATCACTGAGGAAGCTGTAGAGGACAACCTTTACGACAGACTCGCTGCTAGATACACAAGAGCACTTGCTCGTTCAATGGCAAACACAAAGCAAGTTAAAGCTATGGCAGTTCTTAACAATGCTTTCGCTTCTGCTGGCGCTGCAGGAAGCAACCCAGGTGGTGACGGTGTATCACTTATTAATACACAACACCCACTTCAAACTGGTGGTTTCCTATCAAACAGACTAGCAACAGATGCTGACTTGAACGAAACATCACTTGAGCAGGCACTTATCGACATCGCTGATTTCAGAGATGAGAGAGGCCTAAGAACAGCTATCAAAGGTATGAAACTAATTGTACCAAGACAGTTACAGTTCACTGCTGACAGACTAATGAACTCTACTTTAAGAGTTGGCACAGCAGATAACGACATCAACGCAATCAGAAACATGTCAATGATTCCTGAAGGCTATGTCGTTAACCACTACTTAACTGACGCTGATGCTTTCTACATCAAAACTGATGCTCCTAACGGATTCAAACACTTCACAAGAACTCCGTTAAAGACAGTGATGGAAGGTGACTTTGACACAGGTAACATCCGATACAAAGCAAGAGAGAGATACTCATTTGGTTTCTCTGATCCACGTTGTGTATTCGGTACATCTGGTGCATAAGCATTGAAATATAACTAATATTAAAAGGGGCTTTAATGCCCCTTTTTTTATGTTATAAATAAGTATCTAGCGAAACAAGTTACATAGACTGAGCTAGCAGACGGTATAGAGACTATGTAACAAGGTCTATACAACCGAGGAGGTTTAATATGGCAAATACTACTTTTAGTGGACCAGTATTATCAGATAATGGTTTTATTGTTCCAACATACACATTATTGACATTACCAACAGCAACAGCAGGATTATTAATCTATGTTTCTGATGCAACTGGAGCTTCTTTAACAGGATCTCTTTGTTTTGGTAACGGTTCAAACTTTGTAGACGTAACTACTGGCGCAGCAGTAGTATAAGGAGGTAAATCATGGCCTTCGATAGTGATGTAAGTGTTAAAGGTGCAGCAGCAGGTGCTACTACCGTAATCAATGCCTCAAGAGCACGTCTCAAAGGGTTTATTGTTGGTACAGGAGCAACTGGTAGTGATGGTACCGTAACATTCAGTGATGGTGGCGTTGCAAAATTTAACGTAGCTGTGACAGGTGGTACATCAGACGTGGCAATGAATATTCCTGAACAAGGTGTTGTATTCAAAACCAATCTGAGTGTGACGACTGTCAACACGACTTGTACTGTATTTTTTACAGGTGCATAATGGCGGACAAGC
>DATKVL010000415.1:0-3522 GCA_035530115.1 Dehalococcoidia bacterium
GGCGCGAGCTTTCGCTCGCCGCCAACCGCCTTGAGCTAAAAGCTATCGCTTTTCTCAATTATTCACCCTCCTCATTCCAAATCGGTAAAAATGGATGTACCTTAAAAACACTCCTATCAATCTCCTCCTGATTACGTTTAGCGTAAATCGATAACATGCCAAACTCGCCTTTCAAGCTAGCATCAGACCACCGCATAAACCTCAGGAGATTAAGTAAGCTAACATCCGTAGACACAAGTTCCGTAGCTAAAGCACGCCTTATTGCGTGCCAACCATAATTCTCCCCAGCCAAACTAATACCGAGCTTCTTAATAATTCTCCGAAACACGAAGCTCATATATCTCACTCCAGTCCTCTCATAGCCCGTCAAATAAGGCCTTATCTCATCAGGGACCACATGAGTGGTCACCGGACCACCTTTAACCGTGTCCACAGTTACCCTGCCATCAATCCTACCTAAACCACTTAGTTCCTCACGTCTCAGCCCATAGGTCGTTGATAACGCCAAATAAGCCAGCTCTCTAGCAGACAGCACTTCTTTACCTTTCCTAATCATCTGACAAACTTCTTCATAACTAAGTACCGGCCGGCTTATATCACCATCTCTCACCTTCGGCATCGCCAACCGGGGAAAAGACCATCCCTGAAGCTGCGCTAATAACTTCACAGGCCTCAGCATCACATCTATTGAACTTTGCCTATACCCTTGCTCACGCAAGCAGCATAAATACCTTATGACATCATCCCTGTCATACTTGCTCTTATTTCCACAGCAAACCTCAAACTTCATAGTCAAATGTCGCCAACGTCTAGCAGTCTCAATATCCTTGCCTCTTGCCATCAAGTCCATGTATACCTTTTCAGCTAGGCTAGCCATCTTCCAGCCCTCCTGCTTGACTTTCACCCAAGCATTCTTTAAAATCCATCAGTTGAATTGCCAACTGAACATGTACATCACGTTCTAAAGTAGAAAATCTATATTTAGTTGACTCTTTATCCATATTGACTTAAAATATAGTTTCGGGCATACTGCCCACATAGCTCAGTAGGTAGAGCACGTTCTTGGTAAGAACGGGGTCACCAGTTCGAATCTGGTTGTGGGCTTTGAGATAAAAGGAGGTTAAAATGGCTAAGAAAGTTTATGAGCGTGTCAAAGAACATATCAATGTGGGCACTATAGGACATGTTGACCATGGGAAAACCACACTAACTGCAGCCATGACCCA
Source organism: Dehalococcoidia bacterium (assembly GCA_035530115.1). Taxonomy (GTDB): domain Bacteria; phylum Chloroflexota; class Dehalococcoidia; order GIF9; family AB-539-J10; genus RBG-13-51-36. The sequence continues at coordinate 1,227 of DATKVL010000415.1, forward strand.
GGTATTATCTAAAGCAGGCACTACACAATTCCGGGCCTTTGATTCCATAGATAATGCTCCTGAAGAAAAAGCTCGTGGTCTAACAATTGCCATTTCCCATATCGAGTATGAGACTGAGAAGCGCCATTATTGCCATGTTGACTGTCCCGGGCATGCTGACTATATCAAGAACATGATAACTGGAGCTGCTCAGATGGATGGAGCTATTTTGGTGGTCGCTGCCGATGATGGTCCTATGCCACAAACCAGAGAACACATCCTTCTAGCTCGGCAGGTGGCAGTTCCCCGCATAATTGTGGCTCTCAATAAGGTAGATCTGGTGGATGACCCAGAGTTGTTAGAGTTGGTAGAGATGGAGGTTAGAGACCTGCTTAAAAAGTATAACTTCCCTGGTGATGAAGTCCCCGTTGTGCGAGTAAGTGCTCTTAAGTCTCTGGAATGTGGCTGTGGAAAAAAAGATTGCCAATGGTGTGGACCAATATGGAAGTTGATGGATGCTATAGATGATTATATTCCGCTACCACAGAGGGAAAGGGATAAACCTTTCCTGATGCCAGTAGAAGATGTGTTCAGTATCAAAGGACGGGGGACTGTGCCCACAGGCAGGATAGAACGAGGGGTGATCAAAGCCGGTAACGAAGTAGAGATAGTGGGGTTAAAAGAGACGAAGAAGATAGTGGTGGTTAGCTTAGAGATGTTCCATAAGACCATGAATGAGGCAGAACCCGGCGATGCTGTTGGACTGCTATTGCGAGGCATAGATCGAGATGAAATAGAGCGGGGTCAGGTTCTAGCAGCGCCAGGCACGGTCAAGCCTCATACCGAAGCTGAGGTTGAAGTATATATTTTGACCAAGGAGGAAGGCGGCAGGCACACACCTTTCTTCAATGGTTATAAGCCCCAGTTTTTTATCAGAACTCTGGACGTTACGGGCGAAATAACTCTTCCTGAGGGTGTGGAAATGGCTATGCCCGGTGACAGCCTGGCTCACATGAAGATTAAGACCATTTACCCCGTAGCTATGGAGGAGGGATTACGCTTTGCTATCAGGGAGGGTGGGAAGACAGTCGGTGCTGGCGTGATTAGCAAGATTATCGCATAAATATTAACTCCTACGCACTTTGTAAATTTTTAAATAGACGTGGCTAAAAAGAAGGGCGATTTACGCGTAATTATCCATCTAGCTTGCAGTCAATGTTTGCGGAGAACATATACTACGACAAAGAACAAGAAGAATGATCCGCAACGGCTGGAGTTGAATAAGTATTGCCCTTATTGTCGTGGCTATATTATGCATCGAGAAACCAAGTAACTTATGACAACTCACGCTAAGAAAGCGAGTGCTAAGTCCGCTCCGGCTAAAAAATCGAGGTTCAGTTTCTTTACCGAGGTAATAGCTGAACTGCGAAAAGCGCACTGGCCAACAAGGCAGGAAGCTTTGAGGTTGAGTATTTTAGTGCTCGTTGTGTGTGCTATTGTGGGAGCCATTTTAGGTGCTTTAGATTGGGCTTTTACACAACTATTTTTGCTTGTAAGTGGTTAGTAGTCAATGGTTGATGGAGAATGGTACTTATTATACGTCTCTTCGGGTCATGAGGAGCAGGCCAGGAGGAATTTAGAACAGCGTATCAAATATATGGATGTGGGTGATAAGATATTTGATGTGGTGATACCCACAACTAAAGAGATTGAAATCAAAGCTGGAAAGCGGCATACGATGACTAAGAAAGCTTTCCCAGGCTATATCATGGTAAATATGAGATTAGACGAGTATAGCTGGGACATAGTACGCAACACCCCTGGGGTCGCTGGCTTTGTGAGTGCTGGTACCAAACCTGTTCCTTTACCTGAACAAGAGGCGGATGCCATCCTGCGACGCATGGACGAAGCTCCTACCGAGGTTAAAATGACTTTTAAGGAAAAAGATAGTGTACGTGTGACGAGTGGGCCTTTTATTGACTTCATCGGCAAAGTGGAGCAAGTTAATCTGAACAAAGGTAAGGCAATAGTTTTATTATCGCTCTTCGGCCGGGAAACGCCTGTGGAATTAGACCTCTTGGGGATAGAAAGGATATAACGCCTGAGTAAGAGCCCATAACGCAATAAAAGAGGGAATCAGTAATGGCGAAGAAGGTTAAAACGATCATTAAGTTGCAGATACCTGCAGGTAAAGCTACTCCGGCACCACCTGTGGGACCTGCTTTAGGTCAACATGGTATTAATATCATGGCTTTTTGTAAGGAATATAATGAACGAACTGCTTCTCAAGAAGGTTTCATCATTCCTGCTGAGATAA
>DATKVL010000416.1:0-1153 GCA_035530115.1 Dehalococcoidia bacterium
CATCGGTTTACCAGCAACCAGAGCAGCCGCCGCCTGGTGGAGAGGAACCCGGTGGAGGAGAAGAAGAAGGCACGGTGGAAGGGGAGTTCCGCGAGGTCTAAGCAATAAATATTAACACCTAATTCCTGGAAATTAGGAACGCAAAGTCACATTTCTCCCAAGGAGCATGATGGTAACGTTTGAGCTGGAACAATTCGCTATAACTGCCGACAGAATTTGGCAAAAGGCACGAGAAGAAAAACGGTTGACTCATAATCCCCCTGATGAGGAACTGAGAGGGCTTGTGGAAAAACAGCCGGGGGTTAGGAAAACGATATATGGAAACTTTGTCGCCCGAAGTGAGCCTACTTCCAGGTCAGCAATGTTCACCAAAAACAGTGTTGACCACTCCTTTGGCGAGGATGAACTAAAGCTATTAGCTCAGTGTGAAAAGGCTTTGGGCAAGGGAAGATTGATTTCCATAGACAGAATTGTGGGCAATGAAAATAGTAACACCACAGTCAGGTTAATTGTTCCTGAGCGGTTTGCCCATGTCGCCTACGGAGGCAAGAACCTTTTTATACCCCCAAAGGGAGAAGTCAAAAAACCAAACTACTACATCTTATTCTTCGCTGACGAGGCTTTTGAAACTAACCAGTCAAAGCCGCTCCCCGAGAAAGATATCACTATCAGATTGGCTATGCTGGATGATGGAAGGTTTGTCAAGATAATTAGGAATGGTAACTACATAGGTGAATATAAGAAGGGGGTTTTCGCCGCCGAGGATTGGGTAGTTAAGACGAGAAGGGGGGGCATCTTCTTACATACTGGCTGTAGAGAGGATTGCCTTCAATCAGCACACGGGGACTATAGGATGGCGAGGACGTTACTTGTGGCATTGAGTGCCAACGGGAAAACAACTACAACCTGTAGAATCCTGGCCAGAAAAGGTAAGGAGAAATCCTGGCTTATTCAGGACGATGGAGGGACTCTCATGCCCGATGGTTCCTTTCACGGCTTTGAAGCCGGGGGAATATTTGTAAAAACAGAGGGTGTGAACCCCGGGGAGCAAACCGAAATATTTTACGGACTGTTGAAACCGGAAACTGTCTGCGAAAATGTTTACGTAACCGAAGACGGAGATTTCGACTTCTACAATTTCGAAAGAACATCC
>DATKVL010000417.1:0-3881 GCA_035530115.1 Dehalococcoidia bacterium
CTCATAAGACAGAGGGAATAATATGGACTTTGGTCTGAGCGAAGAGCAGGAAATGCTAAAGGAATTGGCTCGTGACTTTCTGCAAAAAGAATGCCCTAAACGATTAGTCAGGCAACTGGATGAGAGTGACGAGGGTTATTCATCTGAATTGTGGCAAAAAATGGCAAAACAGGGCTGGATGGGGCTGGTATTCCCCGAGAAATATGGAGGCAATGATGGTAACCTCTTGGATTTGACAGTCCTTATGGAAGAAATGGGATATAATATCCTGCCTGGCCCGTTTTTCTCTACCGTGGTCCTCGGCGGACTGACTATTCTGGCAGCAGGCAGCGAAGAGCAAAAAACAGAATTCCTGCCCAAAGTTGCCAGTGGGGAAATGATTCTTAGCCTCGCCTTGACCGAGCCTGCTGCTAGTTATGATGCTGCATCAGTTAAGACCAAGGCTACAGCCCGTGATGGGGGATATGTCATCAAAGGCACGAAGCTGTTTGTCCTTAATGCCAACGTTGCCGACTACATTCTATGTGTCGCCAGGACAAAAGAGACAAATAACCCGGAAGACGGTATCACCATTTTTCTTGTCGATGCCAAGAGCCCGGGCGTCAAGTGTACTCTACTTAAAACCCTGGCACGTGACAAGCAATGTGAAGTCGTCTTTGATAATGTGACTGTGTCACAGAAAAGCATAGTAGGTAAACAAGATGAGGGATGGCCAATAGTAAAGGATGTTCTCCAAAAAGCTACGGTGGCTAAATGCGCGGAGATGGTCGGTGGTGCCCAGGCAGCATTGGATATGGCAGTTAATTATGCCAAGGAAAGAGTTCAGTTTGGCAGACCCATTGGTAGTTTCCAGGCTATCCAGCATTACTGTGCTAATATGGCAATGGATGTTGCCGGTTCACGGTTTATTACATATAAGGCAGCCTGGAAGGTAAGCGAAGGGCTTCCGGCTATTGCAGATGTAGCTATAGCTAAGACATGGACAGGCGAAGCTTACGGGCGAGTCACCTTACTAGCACATCAGATATTCGGAGCTATCGGTTTTACCATGGACCATGACATACACCTGTATTACAGGCAGGCAAAGGCTGGTGAGATAATTTTTGGCGATGCTGATTTTCAGCGCGCTATCGTAGCTCAAGAATTGGGTCTCTAATATTGAAGTTTTACCTTAGGGAAAGGCATTCGTGGGTAGTCTCACCTGATAGTCCATCAATAATGTTACTTACCTTGACTTAGGCCTGCTCTTTCTTATAAACCTGTCCATTCTTTTCAGTGCTTCTTCAATATTAGGTAACGAAGTAGCATAGCAGCAACGGACAAAACCTTCACCGCATGGTCCAAAGGCAGTGCCCGGGACTACGGCAACTTTTTCTTCCAACAGCAGCTTTTCGGCAAACTCCTCTGAATTCATTCCGGTAGCTTTTATAGAGGGAAAGGCATAGAAAGCGCCCTTGGGCTCGAAACAAGGTAAACCGATCTCATTCAATCTCTTGACCAAGAAGCGACGGCGTCTGTTGTATTCTTGAACCATCTTTTCGACCTCGCTCTCACCATTCCTCAGGGCCTCGATGGCTGCCATCTGCGCCATCGTTGGAGCACTGAGCATGGTGTATTGATGGATTTTTGTCAGTGCCTGGATGAAACGGCGTTCGGCTGCCACATAGCCAACACGCCAACCAGTCATAGCATAAGATTTGGAAAATCCTCTAATCAGGATGGTACGTTCCTTCATCCCCGGAAGGCTGGGAAAACAAATATGCTCCACTCCATAGACCAAATGAGCATACAGCTCATCAGATATTACCAGTAAGTCGTACTTTTTAGCCAGCCTGGCAATAGCGTCAGCCTCTTTTCTGGACATGACTGCGCCAGTGGGATTTGCAGGATAACCTATCAAAATAGCCTTCGTTTGCTTCGTGACCCTGGCTTCAATATCGGTTGCCCTGACGACAAAGTTGTTTTCTTCGTTTGTGGGAACCAGAATAGGCACGCCGTCAGCCAGAATTATGTCGGCAGGATAAGCCACATAACAAGGGTCTGGAATTATAACTTCGTCACCGGGATTAATAATTGCTCTCAGAGCGAGGTCTAATCCTTCACTAGTTCCTGTAGTGACAAGAATTTCATGCTCAGGATGATAGCTTACCCTATGATGAAGCTCCAGGTAGCTGGCTAATTCCTGGCGTAATTCCGGCATGCCTGAGTTCGAGGTATACATGGTATAGCCTTTTTCCAGAGAATATGTGCCTGCCTCCCTGATATGCCAGGGGGTAACGAAATCAGGCTCACCTATACCGAGTGAGATAACGTCTTCCACAGAGGAAAGCAGGTCGAAAAACTTCCTGATGCCTGATGGTGGGAGGGTAGCCACCTTTTGTGAAATCAGGTTATCCCGGCCTTCTGTTGGAGCAGACTTCATGTTCAGTATGTTACGGTGTTATTGGTAAACGTCTATTTATTTCCTTGGGAAGGTGAAAGGTTTCCCCGTTTTCCTTATAGCGTTTAAGAAGAAAGTGAGTGACCGTACTTTGAACCCTCTCCAGAGGAGCTAGTTTCTCCGTGACAAAGCTCGAGATTTCGTGCATATTCTTGCCTTTCACCAGTATAGCTAGGTCATAGGTACCGGAAACTACGTAAGCAGAATAGACTTCAGGGAATTGATAGATATGCTCGGCAATGTCATCGAAGCCGACATCACGTTGTGGCGTTACTCTGACTTCGATTAAAGCCTGTATATCTTCCTTGCCTAGTTTAGGCCAGTTTATTATAGCTTTATATTTCAAAATAGTCCCGTCTTTCTCAGCCTGCTTAATGATTTTTTCTACCTCACTGACAGGTTTATCCACCATGGTGGCAATCTGTTCCGGAGTGGCCCGGGCATTCTGTTCCAGAATTTCAAAAATTTCTTCCATGAGTTCTCCTTAAAGCATCAATTCAACAGCAGACCATTGGTCAGCTGCTTCATTGTAACACAGTTCAAATAGTTTGCTATCCTCGGTAACAACCCTGAATAGCCTTTTGGCTGGTTCCTGCCAGGCTTTTTCTACTGACTTTATTCCCAGTTCCTTTTCTTGCCAGACAAAAGACCGTGGTTCTTCAGCATAGACATAGCCTGAATAGCATTTCACCTTTATCTCCATATTTTGCCTCTGACATACTATAAGATTAAATTCAACGACAGATCGTTGGTCATCCGGCTCATTATAATACAGTTCAAGTAGTTTACCATTCCAGTAACAACTCTGGAGCTTGTTGTAAAATTGACAAACGTGATACGCTGAAGTAGTATCAAGAGAGACGAAAGATGAAAAAAGATTTGCTCTCAATAGCTGACCTTAACCGTAAGGAAATTGAACACCTCATAGAGCAAGCCTGGCGTATGAAAAAAGAAGGAGCGACGCCTCTCCTTTCAGGGAGAACCTTAGCTCTTCTCTTTGAAAAGCCTTCCTTGCGAACCAGAGTCAGTTTCGAGATGGCTATGTATCAGCTTGGCGGGCACAGCATCTACCTATCTCCAGAAGAGGTGGGCTTGGGCAAGCGAGAGCCAGCGGCTGACATAGCTCGGGTGCTCAGTCGCTATGTCGACGGCATCGCCGCTCGCACATTTTCCCAGGAGACTTTGCGTATTCTCGCTGGCCATTCTTCTGTGCCCGTAATTAATGCCCTTTCCGACTTGGAACACCCCTGCGAGGCTCTTTCCGACCTGCTCACCATCTATGAAAAGAAAGGGAGGCTTTCTGGCTTGACTTTAGCATTCATTGGCGATGGCAATAATGTAGCCAATAGCTTGCTTCTCTCTGCCTGTCTACTGGGCATGAATTTCCACTTCGCCTCTCCACCAGGCTATGAAATTAAAGGGGAGGTATTGAGTCAGGGGA
>DATKVL010000418.1:0-2557 GCA_035530115.1 Dehalococcoidia bacterium
CAATAAGAGTACCCTCTAAAAGAATAGCTGTTAAAAGGAACAGAAATTCAAGACTAATAACAAGGTGGGTGGTTAAGTGTGTGTATCAGAAGGAGGTGGTAGTTCCCACAACGTTGAGCCCAGCACATATAGAAATGTGAACTGGGCTCTTTTTTCTGTAAGCGACAGATTTTGGGAAAACCGAACTGTTACGAAGGAGGTACCGTATGAAGACAATACTTAGTTCGAGCAGACACCATTACGTGGCAATAGTCAGCGTCTTTTTGATTATGTTGATTATGGTAGCCTTAATTGCCGGGATGGTAGGCTGTGGTGGCGGCCCTACATCTGCTATCGAAGTACGAAATTGGTATGACTTGGATGCCATCAGAGACGGTATGGCCGAGGGCTATGTTCTAATGAACGACCTTGATTCCACCACCCCCGGTTATGAGGAACTGGCAGGGCCGACAGCCAATGGGGGAAAAGGCTGGGATCCAATTGGAGGAGAGACGTATGGGAGCCTATTTACGGGCAGTTTCGACGGTAATGGACACAAGATATGTGACCTATTTATCAACCGCCCTTACGAAGTCGATGTCGGGCTTTTTGGTTGTATTGGTAAGGTGTTCTTGACAGGGGTCATCAAAAATGTCGGCGTGGTGAACTTCACTGTGACTGGCAACGTGAACGTCGGCGGTCTGGTGGCAGTGACTTATAATGAGGGCACTGTGAGCAACTGCTATGCCACAGGCAACGTGACTGGCAACGACTATGTTGGCGGTCTGGTGGGATGGAATACTGAGGATGGCACTGTGAGCAATTCTTATTCCACCAGCAACGTGACTGGCGGCAACTTTGTTGGCGGTCTGGTGGGAATTAATCTGGGCACTGTGAGCGTCTGCTATGCCACAGGTAGCGTGACTGGCGGCGGGCAGGTTGGTGGTCTGATGGGAGATAATGAGGGTACCGTGAGCAACTGCTATGCTACAGGCAGCGTGAGTGGTAGCAACTCTGTTGGGGGTCTGATGGGATACAATGAGGGCACTGTGAGCAGCTCCTACTCCGCGGGCAACGTGACTGGGAGCTTTTGGTATGTTGGCGGCCTGGTGGGATTTAATAGTAACCATGTCAGCAACTGCCATGCCACAGGCAGCGTGACTGGCAGCGACAACTATGTTGGCGGTCTGGTGGGAGAAAATGGTAATGATGGCATTGTAAGCGGCTGCTATGCCACAGGCAGTGTTACTGGCATCGAGAATGTTGGCGGTCTGGTGGGATGGAATATTGACGGTGGCACTGTGAGCAACTGCTATGCCACAGGCAGCGTGAGTGGTAGCAACTCTGTTGGGGGTCTGATGGGAGATAGTCGGGGCCCTGTGAGCGACTCCTACGCCACAGGTAAGGTGACTGGCATCGAAAATGTTGGAGGCTTGGTGGGATGGAATTATGCTTGGGGCTCTGTGAGCAACTGCTATGCCACGGGCAGCGTGACTGGCGGCGACTGTGCTGGCGGTCTGGTGGGATTGAGTCGGGGCACCGTGAGCGACTCCTATTTCGCAGGCAACGTGATTGGGAACGACTATGTTGGCGGTCTGGTGGGAAAAAATTATTATAGCTCTTATTATGGAACGGTGAGCGACTCCTATTCCACCGGCAGCGCCACTGGCGACAACTATGTTGGCGGTCTGGTGGGATATAATGAGTATGGCACTGTTACCGACTCCTATTCCACAAGCAGCGTGGCTGGCAACTACTCTGTTGGCGGTCTGGTGGGAATCAACAACGAGGGCACTGTGGGCTACTCCTATTCCACAGGCAGCGTTACTGGCAATGAGAATGTGGGCGGTCTGGTGGGACAGAATTATGAGGGCTTTGTGAGCAGTTCTTTCTGGGACACGGATACTTCCGGGACGGAAGTGAGTGACGGCGGGATGGGCAAGACCACCGCGGAGATGAAGAATATCGACACCTTTTCAGATGCCTGGTGGGACATAATCACTGTGGCTCCTGGGGGAGTCAACCACAGCTACACCTGGAACATCGTTGACGATGAGACTTATCCCTTCTTGAGCTGGCAGCCCGTTTAATACAACCAGCACTCAAATGTAGGGGCGGGGCTTATCCCTGCCCCTACGCATAAATATAGTGGCGAGCCACCTTCCCTTTCCTGTCATTGTGAGCACTGGAAAGGTGCGCGGCAATCTCCACCCTCACCCGTCCCACCGGGATTGCGGAGTCTGTTCCGAATCGTAAGCGAGGAATCTCACTCCTCGCAACGACAAAGAAGAAGAGTCTCGCAATGTCTTTTGTGCCACGATTTCGGCAAATGCGGTGTGCTATCCTTATTTCCTAGCACACATTAGCTTGTTTTGTTACCTCGCTACACCGACCATCGTTTAGTTCAATCTGGTAAACTCGCAGAGCAGACGATTTCAGTACATCTCGCGGCATCCTCGACTTGACCTTACTATAGCGAAGTGAGTTGCAACTCGATACTGTAATATGCTGAGAGCCACCACGTCTCTCAGATGAGCTAACCTATCCTGTGGTATACTCGAAGCAGCTTGGTGAAAAT
>DATKVL010000419.1:0-2470 GCA_035530115.1 Dehalococcoidia bacterium
TCCCACGGCGACCACGGTGCCGTCGGTCTTAAGCCCTATCGTGTAATCGTAGCCTGCGGCGACCTGGATGATATTCTTCCAGCCACCGACATCGCACTGCCCATCGTAGTTGGCGCCCACGGCGACCACAGTGCCGTCGGACTTAAGCCCCACCGTGTGATAGTAGCCTGCGGCGACCTGGATGATGTCTTTCCAGCCGCCGACATTGCGCTGCCCGTATTTGTTATCTCCCACGGCGACCACGGTGCCGTCGGACTTAACCCCCACCGTGTGCACGCAGCCTGCGGCGACCTGGATGATGTCCGTCCAGTTGCCGACATTGCATTGCCCGTCGTTTTTGTCTCCCATGGCGACCACGGTGCCGTCGGACTTAAGCCCCACTATGTGACCGCCGCCTGCAGCGACCATGGGCGTTACGTTCCCTTGAGGCGTATTCAGGGTCATTGCCAAAGCAAGCGTCGAGCTATCTATCGCCAGATGATTAACAAAATGGTCATCCGGCCAAGGCACGGTTGCTGAAGCTCCCACTACCGAAGCAGGAAGAATCAGGCTGAAGACCAGAGCGATAGAGAGTAGCGCTGGCAAGAGGATTTTTCTGTTTTTCATTGCCACCTCCGATTATCCTTCATCCGAAAACTGAAACACCTCTCGTGCGTATGAAAGGTTCACCTTGTGTAAAGTTTCGTTTCCCCGGAACCCTCAGTTTATAGTATTATTATGTCACACATTATTGTATCACGCCACCCACACTGTCAAGCGTTTTTGGTATATATTCGGAGAGGCAGGATTATAACGATATAATCAGCATCAGTTCTGTTAGCTTTCCCCCGCCTCCTCAATCAGCTTCCATCCTTGAGAAGAAGCAAGAACCTATTCAAATGAGATATGGTCTACCGCAACAAGATGACCAAACATCTTGGTTAGATTGTCAGCTACTATTGCCTTCATTGTCCGTCTCTACTTCCACGGACAAGCTCTTGACCGAGGCGAAATGTATCCTCGAGAGCCGCAGGATACTCCTCAATTTGGCCTTTGTTATCAATTCCCCTGACTAATAAATCACCAGAATATTTCACGCCTATAGCATCAAAAAAGTACTTCACCGTGAGCATTGCGCCATCAAAGAGCTTTTCACCTCGAGTAGCACCTATTGAGATAAAAACCCCCCTCCGCACTCGCTTATCTTCCCCTCCCATGCCCAGCACATGTTTTCTTACCCAAAGCGCCTGACATCTGTCTATTATCGCTTTCGCCTGGCTGGTAATACTATAGAAGAATATCGGTGAAGCAAAAATGATATGGTCTGCTTCCAGAAGTTTCTTGTAGAGCGATTGCATATCATCCTTAATGGCACAGTTACCATCCTTGAGACAGGCATATATTTCCAGGCACGGTGAGATTTTGAGTTTTGAGACCAGCACCTTTTCGACCTCGGCTCCTGCTTCCCTGGCACCTTCCAGCGCCTTATCAAGAAGGACCTCGGTATTGCTTTGCCTTCTGGGGCTGCCCATAATGCCTAATACTTTCATATTGTTCTTAATTATAGATTATAGCGCCCTAAAGAATCGGGCATAAACTCTTCGGACTGAGACCAGGACGAAGCCCGGAATAGAAATTAAATTCCATTCTTTATACGCCATACTTATCTCTCAGTATCTGCGAGAGCTCAGGCAAGAAGGTAAATGCCTTTTCCACAATCCCTTCTTCAGAGCTGGAAAGCTGACATTCGCCTGGCTTCTTATCGTCGGTACTAATCTGGCCTATATCGCTAAGGCAGCATCTGGCTGGTGCCACCAATGCCTGCATTGCAATTTGGTTCAAGGACAAACCTGTACTTTCCGAGATTACCTCCCAGTAATCTGAGAGAATCGCAGCCAGTGTTTCCGGTGTCTGCGTCGCCAGAACCGTGGATTCAGTGGGGACAATACCCCACGAGATAACCCCACCATTCCTGATAAATTCAGCCACGCTGCCGGCATATTCCTTGGGCATAAATCCAATTTGATAAGCGTCGAAGGACAGAATTTCCACCCCCAACTCTAACAGATAGGGTAAATTCACCTCGGCACAGAGATGCACCCCTTTGGGCCCTTCCAGGCCTTCAACAAAATTATGGTAGTCTTCTTTAGCTTGTTGTTCATTATATCCCGAAAGACCACTAAACACATAACCCAGCCCTGGCTCATCCAGCCAGACAAAGGCATTGGGATTCCTTTCCTTAAGCTCTCGATACTGAATGTTGGTTTTCTTCTGAATAAAATCAAACAAAATAGTCCTTGCCTCATCGTTATAAATGACTGGCTTGAGGTTCTCATCAAGCACCTTAAAGCCAAAGCTCACGGGACCGATGACCTGTCCCCTGACAGCTTTATAACTTTGAAGCTCCTTGGAGAGAAACTTGCGGAATACTGCGGAATACTCGGCGGTGAGGGCAAAAGCCTCTGGGCTATCCATTTTCACGAAATACTCG